>JALRGF010000071.1 GCA_023253495.1 Verrucomicrobiales bacterium | reverse complement strand
ATCCGGGCCAGAATAAGGCCGCCTCAAGTCCCCCAAGTCCCCCAAGTCCCCCAAGTCCCTCAAGTCCCTCAAGTCCCTCAAGTCCCTCAAGTCCCTTCGGTCCCTCTGGTCCCTGTCCCTGTCCCTCCCTCCCTACGCCAGCACGCCCGGGATGACCTCGGCCAGATTGGCCACTCCGGTGAGGCGTTCAAGACGTCCGTTGACCTGGTAGGCGAGGGCTTCGTGGTCAAAGCCGAGCGCGGCGAGGATGGTGGCGTGCAGGTCGCGGAACGGGTGGGCATTTTCGACCGCCATCAGGCCGATGGCATCGGTGGCGCCGAGGCGGCCCGGCTGCACGCCGCCGCCGGCCATCCAGACGGTGAATCCGGCGGCATTGTGCTGGCGCCCGCGGTCGCCCTGGACCATCGGGGTCCGGCCGAACTCGCTGGCCCAGATGACAAGGGTCTCGTCCAGCAGGCCGCGTTGTTTGAGGTCCTCGAGCAGTGCGGCCACCGGCTGATCGGTCCAGCGGGCGCGCGGGGTGTGGTTTTCAGTCAGTTTGGCGTGGGCGTCCCAGCCGTCCTTGTCCGGCATGTCATAAAGCTGGACAAAGCGCACCCCGCGCTCGACGAGGCGGCGGGCCAGCAGGCATTTGCGCCCGAAGGCGGCGAGCCGCGCCTCTCCGCTTTGCAGGCCGTAGCTTTGGCGCAGGCTGGCCGGTTCGGTATCGACGTCCCCGACTTCCAGCGCGGCCGCCTGCATGCGGTAGGCGAGTTCGTAGCTGGCGATGCGGGCGTCGAGCTCGGTGGCTCCGGTGCGCGATTCGCGATGCCGGAGGTTCAGGTTGCGGAGCAGGTCGAGTGAGGCGCGCTGGCCGCCGGCGAATTCCGGAGGCGGCAGCAGGTCGAGGACCGGGGTGCCGGTATCCCGCAGCCGGGTCGGCTGGAAGGAGGCGGGCAGGAAGCCGTTGCCATAATTGGCCGCGCCCCCGAGCGGCCCGGCGTCAAAGAGCATGACATACCCCGGCAGGTCCTCGTTTTCCGACCCGAGGCCGTAGGTCACCCACGATCCCAGGCTGGCCTTGCCGGCGCGCACGTCCCCGGTGTGCATCTGGTAGCTGGCCGGCCCGTGGTTGTTGCTGTCCGCCTGGAGCGAATGGATGAAGCAGAGGTCGTCGACGTGGCGGGCGAGGTGCGGGCAGAGTTCGCTCAGCCACATGCCGCTCTGGCCGTGCTGCCGCCATTGATACGGGCTGGCCATGATCCGGTCTTCGCAGCCGTGGAAGACGTTGGCGAAACGTGTGGCCTCGACCGCCCGCCGGATCGACCCCGGCACCGGCTGCCCGTCGAGCCCGGCCAGTTCGGGTTTGTAGTCAAAAAGATCGATCTGCGACGGCCCGCCGACCATGTACAGGAAGATGACGGATTTCGCGCGGGCCCGGAAATGGGTCGGTCGAGCGCGGTACGGATTGAGCGGGTCGATGGCGGGCGCCCGCGGTTCCGGAGCGGCGGCGACCCGTCCCGCCCCAAAGGTTCCCATGGCCAGGGCCCCGAGCCCGCCGCCCACCCGGTGGAGGAAATCGCGTCGCGAGAGATGGCGCGGAAAGACAAACACGGTGCCCTACCCTAAAACATCCGCCCGCTGGGCGCAATCCCCCGGCGATGGTCCCGCGCGCGGACCCCGCAGCGGTCCGCCCGCGGGAATTTCCCGGAAATTCCTGAAAGACCGTACGGAGGCGCAACGTCTTACGGGGGTCGCTCTCCCTCCGCACTTCCCAATCCGCCGGTTTTATGGTCCTATCCTCATCACTCACCGCTCCCGCGGCCCGCGGGCATGCCAAAACCCGCCCGACCCCCCCTCGATCCATGACCCCGGCCGCCAACGATCCCCCCGATCCCCCCGCCTCCGCGGATACCGCTCCGGAAGCCGAGGAAAACCGTCTGCTCGCCGCCAGCCAGAAGACGCGCAAGAGCCTCATTGACCGCCTCGGCAACTGGGAGGATCAGCGGTCCTGGGACGAATTTTACCGGACCTACTGGCGCCTCATTTACAGCGTGGCCCTCAAGCACGGCCTGCGTCCCGACGAAGCCATGGATACGGTGCAGGAAGTGA
>JALRGF010000009.1 GCA_023253495.1 Verrucomicrobiales bacterium | reverse complement strand
GTGGTCGTGCTCGCCCTGCTCACCGGGATTCTGGCGTGGCAGCTCTTCGCCAGGTGAGGGAGAGGGAGGGAGAGGGAGGGACAGGGACTTGAGGGACTTAAAGGACCTGAGCGACTTGAGGAACCCGGGAGAGGGAAAGGGGGAGACCAGGACCCGCCTGCTTTCCGGCTACCCCCTGAGGGCGCGCACGGCGGCGGCCATGTCGCGGGCGCCGAAGGCGGCGGTCCCGGCCACCAGGACATTGGCTCCGTGATCGCGGGCGGTGCGGGCGGTATCCTCGTAGACGCCGCCGTCCACCTCAAGGTGGAACCGCCATCCCCGGGCTTGCCGGATCTTCCGGGCGGCGGTCAGATTCGGCATGGTTTCCATCATGAATTTCTGCCCGCCGAACCCCGGCACCACAGTCATCACGAGCAGGAGGTCGATCTGGCCGAGATACGGCTCCACCCGCGAAAAGTCGGTCTCCGGGCGCATGGCCAGCCCGGCCCCCACCCCGGCGGCCCGGATCCTCCGCAGCGTTTCGGCGACGTCGTGGTCGGCTTCCACGTGCACGGTCAGGTTGTCCGCTCCCGCCTTGATGAAACGGTCGAGATAATGATCCGGACGCTCGATCATCAGGTGGACGTCGTAGAAGAAGTCATTGGTGGTCGTGAGCGTCTGCACGAACTGGGGGCCGAAAGAAATGTTGTCGACAAAGTGCCCGTCCATCACGTCGAGGTGCAGCCAGTCGGCGCCGCTGCGGATCGCCCGTGCCACCTCCTCGGCGAGGCGGCTCCAGTCCGCCGCCAGCACGCTCGGAGCCACAATGATCTCGTTGGGGTCGTCGAATTTCCTCATGGCCCTCCACCATGCGGCGGGCCCGGCGCGGGTCAATGCGCGGGCGCCGCGGTCAGGCATACTGCGGTCGGGCGTACCGCTGGAGGCGGTCAGGGGACCGGATTCATGGCGCCATCGGCTGACGCAGCCACCGGTTCACGGGGCCACCGCCCCGCTGACCCGCTGGCCTTCAATGACGATGTCCCGGGTATCCGGGCCACGGCTGACGGCCGGCCGCGGGGTGCCCCCGCGGGAGTCGGAAAACGTATTGTCCTTGAGGGTGATGGATTCGGTCGGCCCCTGAATGCTGATGACCGGGGAGCCGGCGGGTGCGTTGTCGACAAAGGTGTTGCCCTCGATGCGGTTGCGGTGGCCGGCGAAGGCGGGGCCGGGTTCCGGACGGAAGAGCAGGCCGGTGTCGCGGCTGCCCTCGACGTGGTTGCCGCGGATGATATTGTCCGTGTCGCGGTGGCCGATGGAGATGCCGATGCGATTGTCGACGACGCGGTTGTTTTCGGCCACGCCGTGTTTGACACCCCAGCAGAAAAAGATGCCGATGCTGTTTCCGCGCAGCGTGTTGTTGCGGATCACGCTGCGCTGGGAGCCGGACCCGGGGTGCAGGCCGAGACCGGAATGGTTTTCGCTCACGCAGTCTTCGACGACCACGTCGTGGCAGACCTGCCAGCTGATGCCGTCGCCGTGGTAGGCCCGGGCGGTCACGCGGCGCATCGTCCAGCGGTTGCAGTCCTGGA
>JALRGF010000005.1 GCA_023253495.1 Verrucomicrobiales bacterium | reverse complement strand
ATCCGGGCCGCCCGGGATCCATGGGTTGCAGGCGGCCGCCGGCCATGGCATGATGGACAGGCTATGTCATCGAGTCGACGGATCCGATGGTGGCTGCCCTGGGCCGGCCGTTTCCTCCTCGCCGCGGCCGCGGCCGCGCCGCCCCCGGGAGCGGAGATCAGTGCGGGGCTGCAGGCGGTCGGCGGCGGCGAGGCCGTGCGCGTCGTCTGGCTGGAGGACGCCGACCGGGAGGCGCCGGACCCGTTCGGCGGCGCGTCCAGCTACCGCCTCGTCGGCTGGGACAGCGAAGGCACCGCGCCGCGGCGGCTGCTCGAGCTGCGCGGCAACTGGTCGCGCCCGCTCATCTCGCCGGACGGACAGTCCGTGCTTTTCACCGACCGCGGGCGGTCGCTGCGCGACAAACAGGCACGGTTTGATCCGGTGGTGATGGCGCTCGACTGGGCCGGGGGCGGGCTGCGGCGGCTGGGTCAGGGGTATGCGGTCGACGTCCGGCGCGATCCGGCCACCGGCATCGACTGGGTGTATGTCATCGACGACGTGGTCGGCAGCGAGGCCTTCACTCTTTCGGGGAACACGCTGGCGCGGTTTCCGCTGAAGGATCCGGAGCGCCGGGAAATCGTGTGGAACCGGGCGTCGATGGCGGTCGACAACCTGCAGGTCTCGCGCGACGGCACCAAATTCATCAGTCTCTTTCCCGGACGGGAAGCGGCCATGGTCGATGTGCCTTCGGGCCGCTGGCACAAGCTGGAGACCGGGTGCTGGCCGTCGCTGGCGCCGGACGACAGCTATCTCGCCTGGGTTTTCGACGGGCCGCACCGCAACCTGCGCCTGTTTGCCGTCGATACCGGTCGTGCCTGGAAGGTGAATCTGTCGGCGTCGGAGGCGGTGGCAGGCGCGGAGACGTTTCATCCGCGGTGGAGCAACCACCCGCAGGTGCTGGCGTTTACCGGGCCATTCCGCGCGGCCAAGGCCGACCGCAGCAAAGCCTCCAACCAGGTGCGGCTCGGGGCGCGCTCGGCGGAAGTGATGGTGGCGCGGCTTTCGGCGGGGCGCGACCGGATCGAGCGGCTGGTGCAGGTCACCTTCAATGCCACCGGCGATTTTTTTCCGGATGTGTGGGTGCGTGACGGCGATGCCGCGGCGGTCGACGGATTCGCGCAGCGGCCGGCGCTGGCTTTTGCCCAGGCCGACGCGGTGACGGACGGTGCGGCGGCTGACTCCGCGGTCTTCCGGTGGCGGGGCCAGAAGCGCGACAACCTGGTGGCCGCGGAGGATCCGGCGGGCGGAGCCCGGGCGTGTCTGGTCGAGGCGCGCGGCATCGGCCGCCTCAGCGCGTTTCACGGGATGTGGCTGGATGGCGGGTGGTTCGAGGTCGATGCCGCCTCGGCCGCCACCCTCGCCCGCGGCGTGCGTACCCGTGGCGAATTCACTCTGGCCTTCACCCTGACCGAATGGGCGGAGGCGGCCCATGAGGTGCAGGCGGTGCTGGTCACCGCCGGGCGGGGCGGGGAAAAACCGTTTTTCGCGCTGCTCCGCCGCGACACCCGCTTCGAAGCATTGCTGGTGCCGCCGGACGGCGCCTCCCCGGTCAGCCTGGGCGGCGTCGACCGCCCGCTGATCGCCGGCCGCGCCGTCGCGCTGGCCGTCACCCTCGGTGGCGGCGCCGCCCGCTGGTATGTCAATGGCGAGGCGTCCGGAGAACCGGTGCCGGTCCCGGCCGCGGCTCCGGCCGCCTGGCCGGTCGACGCCCATCTCTTTTTCGGGGCCGATGGGCCGACTGGCGGCGGCTGGCGCGG
>JALRGF010000715.1 GCA_023253495.1 Verrucomicrobiales bacterium | reverse complement strand
GCTGGCGGACCACATGCCGCTGATTTTCATCAATCCGGAGATCACAGGGGGGCGGGCGCGGGAGGAATCCAGCGAAGGATGCCTGAGCTTTCCCGGATTGCGGTACCAGATCAAGCGGCCGGCCGAAGTGAGTGCGCGCCTCACCCTGCTCGACGGGCGCACGGTGACAATCGAGACCGACGGCCTGCTGGCGCGCGCCCTGCAGCATGAAACCGACCACCTGCACGGCCGGCTGTTTATCGACCGTCTGAGCGCGGCCGACAAGCTCACCCTCAAGCGCCGGCTTCGGGAAATGTACGAGGACATGGAGGCCGAGGAGCGCGAAGCCCGGCGCGCCGCCCGCGCCGCAGCCCGGGCCGGCGGTGCCGGTTGACGACGGCCGGCCGGGGCGGGGGAGCGGGCGATGGCGAGCCGTTTCTCTGGCGAGCCGTTTCTCTTGACGGGACGACCTCCCGCCGATGATCGATGGGGATTGACGCATGGCTTTTTCACCTGACACCGCGCTGCAGTACATCGACCGGGCGCGCGCGCACGGGCACCTCGCGCATGCCTACATTGTCAGCGGGCTGGATGCGGGCGGACGACTGGCCTTTGCCACGGAAATCGCGCGCCGCCTGAATGGTCCGGGCCGAGACGACCCCTCGTCTCCGGTCCCGCCCGGCATGCAGGTGGTCGAGGCGCAGTCGAAGAGCCGCGCCATCGTCATCGACCAGATCCGCGCTCTGGAACACATCATCCACCAGCGCGCCGGCCAGGGGCGGCACAAGATCGGGGTGATTGTCGAGGCGGACCGGATGACCCAGCAGGCGACCAACGCGTTTTTGAAAACGCTGGAGGAACCCCCGGCCGACTCGCTGCTCCTGCTGCTCACCGGATCCCCGGCGCAGCTTCTCGATACCGTGGTGTCGCGCTGCCTGCGCCTGACCCTGACCAGCCCGGAAACCGAAGCGGTGGCGCTCAGCGAGACACAGGCGCGGCTCATCGACGCCCTGGCCGCCCATTTCACGAAGCCGCTGACGCCGGTCCGGGCGCTCGGGGTGGTGCGGACGTACACGGCGCTGCTCGCCGAGGAGAAGGCGGCCCTGGCGGAGGCGTGCGCGGCCGAGTATAAGCGGGAAGTGGCGCACTACGACCGCAAGACGGATGCGGGGGCCTGGCTGCGTCAGCGCGAGGATTATTTCGAAGCGCTGGCGCAGGCGCGGTATCTGGAGGCCCGCTCGCGCGCCCTCGGGCTGGTGGTCACGTGGTTTGGCGACCTCGTCCGCCGCCGCAGCGGGCACCCGCGGCTCGCCTTTCCGCACTACGAAGCGGTCATCACGCAGGCGGCGGGGGCGTTGCCGCTGGACGACTGGCTGCGCCGCCTCACCTGCCTGGAAGACCTGCGGCGGGCGTACGAGACCAATGTCAACGAGGCCCTCGCGACCGAACTGGCTTTCCTCGGGGCGATGGGCTGACGGCACCGTGGTCCGCGCCGTCTACGCGCGGTCCATGCCCGGGATGCCGAGGCGGCTGGCGAGGCGCCGGGGGCGGCGCAGGGCTTCCTCCATGCGGTCGGATTCGCTGGCGGGGCGACGGTCGCGGCTGGCCGGATGAGGATCGGGAGCGGCGATGAGGCCGAGCTGGTGGAGGACGTGGGCGGTGCTGTGTTTGTAGGCGCCGACGCTGAAGGCGGCGTCGGGGCGGAAGACCTGGTCCTCGAGCGACTGGAGCGCTTCGAGCAGTTTGTAGACGCGGGTGTCGAATCCGCCGGGCCGTCCGGCGGGAAACGCTTTGCCGGGGGTGCCGTCGGCGAGCCAGAGGTCGATGGCGGCGCAGACGAGCGGAGCGGCGCTGGAGGCGGCGCCGATGAGCAGGGGCAGGCCGCATTTGATGGCGGTGGCCAGACCGAAGTCGTCGCCG
>JALRGF010000712.1 GCA_023253495.1 Verrucomicrobiales bacterium | reverse complement strand
CGTGCTGGGCGACGAGGTCTTTGGACCAGACGGTTTTGCCGGTGGCGGCGTCGAGGGCATGGAGGTCGAGGTTGGCGCCCATGACGTAGACCTTGCCGCCGGCGACGGTCGGGGTGCTGCGCGGCCCGTCACCGCCTTTGTTGTCGCCGGTGCCGTCATTGCCGCCGCCGTCATATTTGGCGATTTTAAGGGGTGCGGCCCAGAGTTCCTTGCCGGTGGCGGCGTCGAGGGCGAGGCAGACTTCGGTGGGCACGCCGTCGAGGTCGCGCTGGACCAGGGTGTACGCGCGGCCGTCGGCGACGGCGAACGAGCTGAAACCGGTGGGGGTTTCGGCGGTCCAGAGTTTTTTCGGGCCGGCGGACGGCCAGGTGGTTCTGGCGACTTTTTCGGCGGTGGTGCCGTCGCCCTGCGGGCCGCGGTACGATGGCCAGGCGGCGGCCGCGTTGGCGGCCATGGCGAGCATGGGGATCAGGGTGACGAGCAGGGCGGCGGATTTCATGAAATGAGGTGTGGATATCCGGGTGACGGGGCCCGGGTGGGATTCCGCCGGTGGTTTTTGCGGGAGGCGGTGAGCGACTGCCGGCGGTGGCGGACGTCAGGCGATAGTTTCCAGCTTTCCGGTTGAGTCACCGATTTTTTCGGCGGGCACGCCCATGCGGTCGAGCATGGAGAGGTAAAGGTTGGTGAGGGGGGTTTCGTCGGGCAGGACGATGTGGCGCCCGGGAGTCAGGGCGCCGCTGCCGCGCCCGGCCAGGAGGATGGGCAGGTCGTTGTGGTTGTGGCGGTCGGGGTCCGAGATGCCACCGCCGAAAACGATCATCGAATGGTCGAGCAGGGTGCCGTCGCCTTCCTTGATCGATTTCAGGCGGTCGAGGAAGTAGGCGAACTGGGCGGAGTAGAATTCGTCGACCCGGGCGAGCATTTCGAGTTTTTCCGGGTTGTGCTGGTGGTGGGAGAACCCGTGGTGGGCGTCGTTGACGCCGACTTCCGGGAAAGTGCGGTTGGATCCGTCGTGGGCGAGGAGGAAAGTACCGATGCGCGTCGAGTCGGTCTGGAAGGCGAGCACGAGCAGGTCGTACATCAGGCGGATGTGTTCCTGGTAGCTGGCGGGGATGCCATCGGGGCGGCGGGTGCCCGGGGGGAGGAGGCGGGCGGCCTGGGTGGCATCGCCGATGCGGCGTTCGATCTGGCGCAGGCTGGTGAGGTATTCGTCGAGTTTTTCCTGATCGCGGCGTCCGAGCTGGCGCTGGAGGTCGCGAGTGTCCTCCATGACGAAGTCGAGCACGCTGCGGTTTTCCGCGGTGCGGCGGGCGGCGGCCGCGGCGTCGCGGGCGTCATCGCCGGTACCGAAAAGGCGGTCGAAGACGGATTTGGGATCCCGCTCCGGCGTGAGCGGCATCGATTCCGACTTCCAGGCGAGGTTGAACTGGTAGGCGCAGGAGTAGCCCGAGTCGCAATTGCCGGCCTTGCGGGCCTCGTCGCAGCTGATTTCCAGTGATGGCAGGCGGGTGTGGTGGCCGAGGTGGTCGGCGGCGACCTGGTCGACGGAAACCCCGGCGCGGATGTCGGCGCCGGCGGTTTTGCGCGGCTGGCAGCCGGTGAGGAAGGCGGCGTTGGCGCGGGCGTGGTCACCGGCGCCGTCGCCATTGGCATTGGCGGTTTCCAGTTCCAGGCCGGTAATCACGGAAAAGTCCTGGC
>JALRGF010000188.1 GCA_023253495.1 Verrucomicrobiales bacterium | reverse complement strand
GATGGTCATGCCGATCGCGAAGGCGATGCCGGCGAGGGAAATGACATTGATGGTCCGGCCGAGGGCGAGCAGGCCGATGAAGCTGGCCACCGCACAGACCGGCAGCCCGGACATGCCGATGAGGGTGGCCGGGGCCGAGCGCAGGAAAAGCCACATCACCGCGGCGGCGAGCCCGGCACCGATGAGCATGTTCTTCCAGACATTGGCCACCGCCTCCTCCACGTAGCGCACGTCGTCGTTGCTCATCAGCATCCGCAGTCCGGACGGAGCGAGTACGTCGCGGTTCAGGGCGTCCACGACCGGCAGGACCGCCTGTTTGATGGCGATGACGTTGGAGCCGGCCTCGCGGCGCAGGGAGAGGCGGATATTCGGTTCGCCGTCGGTGTACGCCTTGCCGCGGATCTCGGAGTGGTCGAGACGCACGGTGGCCACATCGCGCAGGCGGGTCACGGCGTCGCCGCGCCGGGCGATGATCAGGTTTTCCAGTTCCGGAACGGATACAAACCGGCCGATGGTGCGCAGCAGGTAGCGCCGCTTGCCTTCGTCGACGTCCCCGGCGGAGACGTCCACGTTGCGCGCACGCACGGCCTCGCGCAATCCGGTCAGCGAGAGGCCCCGTTCGGCCAGCCGTCCGTCGTCCACGAGGATCTGGATCTGCCGTTCGGCGCCGCCGCCGATTTCCACCTGGGAGACGCCCGGCACGCGTTCGAGCGGGGCGCGCACCAGATCGTCGACGAAGTCGCGCATCATGTCCATGTCCAGACCGCGCGGGTTGTTTTCCAGCGGGATGACGCGGAACGACATGAAGGAGTTTTCGGAGAACGAGCTCGAGCGCAGGACCGGTTCGTCGACATTTTCGGGGTAGGCCGGGACCTGGCTGAGGGCGTTGTTGACCCGCAGCAGGGCTTCGGTGACGTCGGTGCCGAAGGGGAACTCGAGGCGTATGGTGGCCTCGCCGGTGGAGGCCTCGGAGACCATGCGGGCGAGGTTGGGAAGTCCCCGCAGATATTGTTCCTGTTCGATGAGGATTTCCTTTTCGACGTCCTGGGGGGTGGCGCCCGGCCAGCGGGTCTGGATGGTGATGGTGCGGATCTCGAGGTCGGGGATCATCTGTACCGGCACCCGGGTGGCGGCGGTGATGCCGAGCAGCATGATCATGGTCAGAACGACCGTGACCACAGTGCCGCGTTTGAGGATGGCTTCGATCATGGGGCGGGGCGGGGGACCACGGGTGTGCGTTTTTTCACTCGACCGCCGGCACGGCGGTTTCAGCAGTCACGGCCAGCGGCTGGTTTTCGTGCAGGCCTTCGTTGCCACGGACGATGACCAGCGGGGTGTCGTCCAGACCGCGGCGCACCTCGATGAGCTGGGACAGGGAGGCGCCGAGCTCGACCGGGCGGGATTGGGCCACCGGGCTGCCGCCGGCATTTCCGACCACCCAGACCCTGGTGGTGCCGTCGGGCAGGCGGACGACGGCGTCGCGCGCGACCTGCACGACCGGTTCGCGGCGGCGCAGGGTGAAACGCGCGCGGGCCGACATGCCGGGCGCGGCCAGCCCGCGCGGATCGTCGAGTGCGAGGCGGACGAGGAAGGTGCGGGCGGCATCCTTGACCGGCACGCGGGACGCGATGGTGGCCGGCAGGGAGACGTCCGGGAAGGCGTCGAGGAGAACAGTGATTCCGGGTGGCGGCGCAGCTTCCGGGCCTTCGCCGCCGCGCAGGGCGGCATAGGCTTCCTGGGGGGCCTGGACGTCGAGCCAGGGAGCGCCGGTTTCGACCAGTTCGAGCACCGGGGTGCCGGTCTGCACCCATTCGCCTTCCTCTGCCAGTTTGCGGCTGATGACGCCGGAAAACGGGGCGGGCAGGCGGTGGCGGGCGATGATTTCCTCCTGTTCGCGCACCTCGACGGTCAGGCTTTCGAGCAGGGCGCGGCGGACACGGGCGTTGGTTTCCCGGGTTTCGGCTTCCGAGCGGGAGAAGCCGCCGACCTTGGCGAGGTTGCGGCCTTCGGTGAGCAGGCGGTCGGCGTCGGCGAGTTCCAGTTCCGCCTGGCGTTTCTGGGCCGAGGATTTTTCGAGGGCGAGGGTGGCGAGGGCGGGGTCCAGCTCCATGAGGATGTCTCCCTGGTTGACCGTATGGCCGGCGTCCACCTCCAGCCGCTGGATCAGGCCGCTGGTACGGGCGGAGAGGCGTGACTGCCGCCGGGCGGTCAGCGAGCCGGTCAGTTCGAGCGTGGTGACCAGCGGTTCGCGGACCGGCCGGGACACGGTGACCGGGCGCGGCGGCGGCGGGGCGGCCGGCGAGCTCGTGGCGGCGGCGAGAACCAGGGCGGTGAGAGTGGTGGCGACGAGCGGGTGCAGTCGGGGGGAGTGCATCCTTTCTGTTTAGGCCGGCCGCCGGCATTGTGCATCGTCGAATCGCGGAGGGCGTGATCGGCCG
Source organism: Verrucomicrobiales bacterium (assembly GCA_023253495.1). GTDB lineage: Bacteria > Verrucomicrobiota > Verrucomicrobiia > Verrucomicrobiales > V1-33 > CAJBME01. The sequence continues at coordinate 3,114 of JALRGF010000188.1, read as the reverse complement.
CTGGGCGTCCGGGGCCGGCGTTTTCCGGGGGTTGCGGTTGGGCTGGTGCTGCGGGTTATCGACGGACGGTGCGGCTTACCGCAGTTCGCGGAATTTGCCGCCGGAGCGCTGGGCGGTGCGGCGCCAGAAGTCGCGGTGGGCTTCTTTCATCTGGAAGCCGATGAAGTGGATGGGGATTTCCGTGCCGGCGGCCTGCTGCAGGCGTTTGATCTGTGCCTGGATTTCCTCCTGGGGGATCGAGCGGTTGGCGTCGCCGGGAGCGGTCTGTTCGAAGCTGCCATCGGAGATGAGGAAGAGGGTGTCCGGTTTCAGGGAAAAAGCGAAATCGAGGACGATGGGCAGACCGTTCGGGCTGGCGGTGCGCACCCCGCGTTGCCGGGCGCCGAGCATGCCGGTTTCATTCCACTCGGTTTCCATCCATCGGGCGGCGCGCTCGCGGTTGGGCGGGGTGGCGGCGACGAGCTGGTCGGCGAACGGTTTGTAGTTCCGGACGAACTGGATGATCGAATACCGGGCGTTGAGCGGCAGCTGGGCGATCAGCTTGAGTGTTTCCTCCTTGATGCGGGTCAGCGGCATGCCGGTCGCCTGCGCCTTGTTGAGCACGGAGGCGGAGACGTCGAAGAGCAGGAGAATGCGCGACCCTTCGGTTTTGATTCCGAGGAAGCTCAGGCCGGAATCGCCGGTACCGCCGCTGCCAAGCCCGCCGGCGGCCAGACCGGAGCCGAGGCCGGCGGATCCGGCCAGGCTGGCGACCTGATTGGAAACAAACGAAGACGGATCGAGCGGCAGGATCTGGTCGAGGTCGAGTACCGGCATTTCCGGCAGGGCGAAGGCGGTCGGCCTGGTGCTGACCATGCGGTCGGTGAATGCCGGTTTCGGAGCGAGGGCCTCGTGTCTGGCCATCGCCATGCGGTGTTCGCGCGACTGGACCGGGATGCGGTATTGTCTGGTCACCTCGAAGGTGGCGGCGGGTTCGGAGAAGAACCGGGCTACCACCACGGCGGCGGCGACGAGCAGACCGGCGACGTGCACGGCGACGGCCCCGAGGATGACCGTGGAAACCAGGCCGCGGCGGCGGGGTGGCCTCTGCGGCTTGTGCGTGGATGGAGGAACAGGCGAAGGCATGGATGGGTGGTCGGTCGGAGGTCACGGATCCCCGGTGGGCTCACCCTCGCTGAAAGTGACCCCGGAGATGCCGGCTTCGGCACAGGCGTTGAGCACGTCGACGACCCGCTGATGCCGGACGGTCGCATCGGGATTCAGGGTGACGAGGGCCTGGCTGCGGGCGGCTTCGGTCGACTCGCGGAAGCGTCGGAGGTTGGCGACGAGCCGGGGCAGGCGGGTGTCGGAGGCGTGGCCGAGCTCGAGTTCGTTGAGCATGACATGGCCGTTGGCGAGGATATCGATGCGCTGCTCATCGGGCAGGTCCACGGGTTCCTCCTGGGCCACCGAGCCGGGCAGGCCGAGGGTGATGTCGCTTTCCTGCCGGATCGGTTTGGATGTCACCATGAAGAAGACGAGCAGCAGGAAAACCATGTCGATCATCGGTCCCATCTGCATATCAACAGGGGTGTCGGATCGTCGTCGACGGGTCATGGTGGGAGAGGGTGGGCCAGTGGTGGCCGGGGGGCGGTGGAGGACGGTTGATGGGCGGCGGGTGCTACGGCGCGGACGGGTGACTGGCAAAAATGACGGTCACCGCGCCGGCCTCGGTGGCCAGTTTCATGAAGTCGCGGATGGTGCGCGTCGGGGTGTGGTGGTCGGCGCGCAGGTAGAGTTTGAGGGGTGGGGCGTTGACGAAGCGGGCTTTCAGGTGCGCGGCGAGCTGGTCGCGGGTGACCGGGGTATTGGCGATGTGGAACTGGCCGGTGGCGTCGAGGTTGATGATGTCGCGCTGGCCGATGTCTTTCGGGATGACGGCGGCGGAAGCGGTGGGCAGGCGGATGTCCAGTTTGACCTGTTCCGTGCTCATTTTGGTGGTGACCATGAAGAAGATGAGGAGCAGGAAGGTCATGTCGATCATGGGGGTGAGCTGGAATCCCGGCTCATCGGCGGCGGGGCGGCGGCGGGGGAGGGGCATGGGGAGGATGCGATGGGCGGTTCAGGAACGGGTGTCGCCGTCCCCGAGGCTGAGTTCGCCGGAGAGGACGTCGAGGAGGAACGAGGCGTTTTTCTGCATTTCCGACAGGAGCGTGGCGAGGCGGTTTTTGAAGAAGAAGTAGAAGAACATCGCGGGAATACCGACGATGAGGCCGCCGGCGGTGGTGATCATGGCTTCGCCGATGCCGGCGGCGAGGTCCTGAGGTTCTGACTTGCCGGCGGCCAGAGTGTCAAAGGAGGCGATCATACCGGTCACGGTGCCGAGCAGTCCGAGCATGGGGGCGATGGTGGCAAATACGTTTAAGTAATTGATCCATAACATTTGTTTGGACTCTTCGCGGTCGAGCGCTTCGCCGGCCGCCTGTTCCATTCCGGATTTGTTGGCCTGATCGCGGTCGAAGTTTACCTTCAGCAGGGCGGGTGAAATCACGTGGGCGTAGGCGGAAGGCGAGGTGTCGCACAGTTGCCACGCTCCATTGACATCCCGGCTGCGGGCCAGTTGTACGAGGCTGTGGTGGATGGCGGGCGGCAGCATTTTACGGCGGTTGACGGAGATGAAGCAGTAGACGACGCCGGCGATGGTGCCGATGGAGCAGAGCAGGATGAAGTGCATGAGGCTGCCTCCCGTGGTGTACAGATCGAGTAGGCTTTTCTGGCCTACTTGGGCACCGGGTGAGGGAGTGGTAGGTTCCGCGGCGGCAGCCCATGGTATGCTGAAGGCTCCTATTATAAATGAGATGATTATGGGTGTGGAGCGGAGGAATGGGGAAAACGACATGATTTGAATGGGGAGAGCGGTGGTTGCGTGGTGGTGTGGTGGTGTGGTTTTACGGCGGCGGCGTGCTGGTGGTGGGTTGAGTGAGCGTGACCGGATCGGCATAACGGGCTCGGCGTTGCACTGGCGGTTCCCTTCCGGTTGGGGCTGGCGGGGGGGCGGCGCCGGCTATTGCGGCGCCGGTGGTGGCTGGGGGTTCGGCTGGTTGTGCTTCGGGATCGAGTGCGAGGTGATGCTGT
>JALRGF010000585.1 GCA_023253495.1 Verrucomicrobiales bacterium | reverse complement strand
CACTCGTCGGCCTCGCCCTGCGCGACGCTGGAGCGGGACGCCTCGTCCTTGCCGTTCCGGTCTGCCCGCGTCAGGCTGAGCCGGGACTCGCGAGGATCTACGACGAGATCCTCGCGCTGACGCGTCCTCTCGCCCGCCGCCTCGCCGAACGCGGCGTGCGCTTCATCCAGCTCTGCCACCGCGACTGGGACCACCACGGCGGCCTGCCCGGCGGCCTGCGCCAGAAATGCCAGGAAACCGACCAGGGCGCCGCCGCCCTCGTCGCCGACCTCAAACAACGCGGACTGCTCGACGAAACCCTCGTCATCTGGGGCGGTGAATTCGGTCGCACCGCCTACAGCCAGGGCGACATCACCCCGGGCAACTTCGGTCGCGACCACCACCCGCGCTGCTTCACCGTCTGGATGGCCGGCGGCGGGTTGCGCAAGGGACTGGTCTACGGCGAGACCGACGACTTCGGGTACAATATCGTCCGCGACCCGGTGCACGTCCACGACCTCCACGCCACCCTGCTCCACGCCATGGGCGTCGACCACAAACGCCTCACTTTCCGCCACGAGGGCCGCGACTACCGCCTCACTGACATCGCCGGCAACGTGATCAAACCGCTGCTCGCCTGAGCCCCCGGCTCAGTAGGTCCGGCGCAGATGGCTCGGCAGAATGCCGAGTTCATCACGATACTTGGCCACCGTGCGCCGGGCCAGCTTGATCCCCTGTTCGTGCAGCTTCTTGACGATGGCGTCGTCACTGTACGGCTTGGACGAATCCTCCTGGCGCACCAGCTCCTGCAGCGCCGCCTTCACGCTGACGTTGCTCATGGATTCGCCCGACTCGGTCTCCAGGCCAGTGGTGAAAAAATACCTCAGCTCATAGACCCCCTGCGGCGTGCGCAGGTACTTGCCGTTGACCGCCCGGCTCACCGTCGTCTCATGCACCCCGACGACCTCCGCCAGCTGCGCCATGTTCATCGGCTTGAGATGGCTCGGGCCGTGCTCAAGGAATTCCCGCTGCCGCGCCACAATTTCCTCGGCTATCTTCCGGATCGTCTGCTGGCGCTGCTCAATCGACTGAATGAAAAATTTCCCGCTGCGGATCCGCTCCCGGATGTAGCCGCGCACCTCGTCGCCGGTGCCGCTGCGGGCCATCAGGTCTTTGTAGGTGTTGCTGATGCGCAGCCGCGGCACCGCCTCCTGGTTGAGCACCACCACATAGTCGCCATTCTGCTTCTCCACCACCATGTCCGGCTGCACATACTGGTTCGGCCCGCTCACCGCAAAATCCTGCGCCGGCCGCGGATTGAGCGATCCGATCACTTCCGCCGCCTGCGAAATCCGGTCGACCGACACCTTCAGCTTCCGCGCCAGATCCGGCAGCCGCCGCCGCGCCAGATCCTCCAGATGCCCGGACACCAGACGGTATTCCAGCGAGTCCGCCCGCCCCTGCCGCGCCAACTGCAGCAACAGACACTCCTGCAGCGACTCCGCCCCCACCCCCGCCGGCTCCAACCCCTGCAACACCTCCTTGGCCGCCCGCAACCGGTCAATCGGCACCCCCTCCTCAAACACAATCTCCCGCAACGGCGTCGCCAGAAACCCCCGCTCATCCAGATACCCGATCAGCCGCGCCACATCCGCCCGCACCTCCGCACTCAACGGCTCTCCCACCAGCTGGGCCTCCAAATGATCCGCCAGCGACTCCGGCGCGGTCAACGAATCAAATAGAAACTGCCGCCGCTCCTCGTCCTCCGCCGTCCGCGGCCCGCGCGTCCGCGACTGCGCCAGATACTCGCGCCACTCGTCGTCCATCTGCGAAAGACGCGAAAATTCCTCATCAAACTCATCATCCCGCTCCGCCTGCTCCAGACCCGCCTCCTCCAGCGAAACCTCGGATGACTCGGTCTCCAGCGTCGGGTTCTGCGCCAGCTCCTGGTAAACAAGGTGCCGCAGCTCCAGCGTCGGCGCCTGCAAGACGTTGAGGCTCTGCTGCATCTGCGGCGACAGAACCTGCGTCTGGGCCAGCCGCTGGCTTTGTGTGAGGGAGACACCCGACATTCAGGAGATCCCTAACGGCACCGTCAGGAAATTGCAAAGCAATTTTCAGGCCATTTTCAGGAAAAAAACAGGCGCCCTTTGCTTCCCCCCACCCCGCTTATTTCCGGAGCGCGGCGGCCATCACGGCGACCGATTCCTCGATATCGGCCTCGGTGTGGGCAAGCGAGAGGAAGCCGGCCTCGTACGGCGAGGGCGCGACATAGACCCCGCCCTCCAGGCAGGCGTGGAAGAAGGCGCGGAAGGCGGCCGTGTCCTGGTCCATGGCCTCCGCAAGGTTCCGCACCGGGTGCTCGGCGAAGAACAGGCAGAACATGCTGCCCTGGCGGTGAAATGTGTAATTTTTCCCGGCGGCGGCGAGCGCGGCCCGCACCTGGCTTTCAAAGCCCGCTCCGATCGCCTCCAGCCGCTCCCAGCCCCGGCCGCGCTCCAGCTCACGCAACTGGGTCAGCCCCGCGACCATGGCCAGCGGGTTTCCCGACAGGGTGCCGGCCTGATAGACCGGACCGTCCGGGGCAAGGAAGTCCATGACGTCGGCGCGCCCGCCGAAGGCCCCGACCGGCAACCCGCCACCGATCACTTTGCCGAAGCAACTGAGGTCCGGGGTGATGCCACAGAGTTCCTGATAGCCGCCGCGGGCGACGCGGAAGCCGGTCATGACTTCATCAAAAATCAACAATGTCCCGTACCGCGCCGTGATCCCGCGCAGAAATTCGAGAAACCCCGGTTCCGGCAGATACAGACCGGCATTGGCCGGCACCGGCTCGAGAATCACCGCCGCCAATGACTCCCCATGCTCCCGGAACACCGCTTCCACCGCCTCGCGGTCGTTGAAGGGAACCACATGCGTCAGGGCCGCCAGCGCCGACGGCACCCCGGCACTGTCCGGACGCCCGTGCGTCAACGCCCCCGACCCCGCCGCCACCAGCAGCGAATCCACATGCCCATGGTAACACCCGGCAAATTTTACGATCCGGTCGCGCCCGGTAA
>JALRGF010000504.1 GCA_023253495.1 Verrucomicrobiales bacterium | reverse complement strand
GGTACTCTGTAAGCCCAGAATATATTCTCTTGAACATATTCTTATCTTCAGAGCCGCGGGGAAGAGGTGAGCGGGGAGCATGCGCTCAGGCTGAGTGTCGGTGTTCGGGCTGTCAGGGGCTGGGGCGGGCTCGCCGCCGGTTTCATCTGACTCCTCTGCACCCAATGGCGTGGTACATTCATGGCACTCTGCCCGCCACTGGCTGGGTGAGGAAGGCGAGCAGATCCAGCAGATCTTCTTCGTTGAGTGTGTTGAGCAGACCGGGCGGCATGAGGGAGACGGGCGACGGGGAGATGCGCGTGACTTCGTCGGCTTTCAGCCGCACTTCCGATCCGCCCGGATCCATGGGATTGGTGGCCAGGATCAATTCGTTGGCGGACATGTTGACGAGGCGACCGACGATCTCGCTGCCATCATTCCTGGTAAAGACCTTGAGGGAATACTGTTCGTTGATGACCTTGCCGGGATCCAGGATGTTTTCCAGAAGGTCGCGCGGCGAGTAGCGTCCACCGGCACTGGAGAGATCGGGGCCGGCCAGACCGCCCTCGCCGCGGAAATTGTGGCAGGCGAGGCAGCCGGTCGCTGCGTACAGCGCACGGCCGTTGGCGAGGTCGCGTTTCTCTTTCAGCCGGGCCTCCAGGGCCGGCGTGAAATCGTCGAGCTTCCAGTCCCTCACGAAGGCCCGGGCGACAGCCGGCACCTCTGTCGCCGGCTTTTCGGCGGCGGCGATCAAAGCGGCGTATTGCTGGCGCTCGTCATCGGTCAGCATGGCGATGAGCGAACGCAGGGCGGCTTCCCGGGTCGGTTTGACTGACGAACCCCCGATCCAGCGGGGCACGCACCGGACGGCAGCCTGGAAAAACCGGCCTCGCAGCCCGGGAGTGAGGGTGGCCCGTGAATCCTTGGTGAGGAGGGCCTGGGTGTACAGGACCTGCGCTTCCTGGACGTCGCTCGCTTCCAGCAAGGCGATCGCCTTGGCCTGAAATGTCGTGCTGCCCAAGGCGGCGCAGAGCGATACGATCTCCTCGTTGACCCGCCGGTCGCGGGACGGGAGATGGGGCTCGTAGGTGGCGACGAGACGGGCGGCCACGTCCGTGGCATACATGCCGTGGCGGATCGCGGAGACAGTCGCAATGCGCAGGTGCCACATCTGTTCATCGGCACTCAGGGTGGCGAAGTCGATCCGGTCCAGAGCCGCCAGCAGCTCCGCTTGAATTCCGGTTTGCCCGTCAGTGGAACGCGCCAGCGCCAGCAACGCCTGCAGCGCGACCCGCGGGTTCGTTTCTGCAAAGGCGCGCGCTTTCCATTCGGCCACCGGCTGCCACTCCAGCGCGATGCGCGCGGCGGCGCGGATCGCCCGATCCTCATGCGCGAGGTGCGGCCACAGGAAATCCAGGGCCGCCGGATCCGGTGCGCCGTGGAAGAGCTCGAGTTTTCCGCGCAGCGCCTGAAGGTCCCGGACCGGTGCTTCCGGCGGCGCGGCGACGGCCGGCCTGACGTCCTCGCTCCCCTCGTAGACGATGCGGTACAGGCCGCCGTGAGTGCGGCGACCGCCCGTCACGAAATACATCGCCCCATCCGTGGGCGAAACGGCAATATCGGCAATCGGCAGACCGGAGGCGCTCAAAAATGTTTCCACCTCGCCCGTATAGGTCGCGCCCTCCGGACTCAGATGCGCCGCGAACAACCGGCCGTAGCTCCAGTCGCACATGAAAAATGCCTGCTGGTATTTCGCAGGAAACTTCGCCCCGTACCCGAAACACACGCCCGTGGGCGAGCCCGGCCCCACATTTCTGACCGGAGGCTGGATCTCCTCCCATCGGGGCGTCCAATTCCACCTCATGTCGCCGGCGCGCCCGGCCCATCCGCTGTCCGTCCCGCTCAAAATCTGTCTGACCGCGGTCGGCCGGTAATCGGGCAGCCCGATGTTGAACTCCAGATCGCTGTCGTAGGTGAAGAGCGCGCCGTGCTGATGGAAGGCCAGGTCATAGCTGTTGCGCAGCCCCATGCAGAGGACTTCGGGATTTCCGCCATCGAGATCGGCCCGGAGGACCCAGCCGCCAGCGTACGGTTCCTTCTGGAACTGCTCGCCCCAACGGTCCCGGTTCCAATGCGGCGGCATGCGGGCTTTCACCGCCGGCAACCGGATCGTCTCACCGGCCATGACGTAAATCGACCGCCCATCCGGTCCCGGCACAATGCCGTGAACCCCGTGGTCACTTTCCCAGCCGACGTTTTCACCAGGCACCGCGGGGAACTCGAAGAGCTGCTCCGGCTCGCCGAATGACTCCCCGTCCTCGAGTCGCTTCAGCCGCACAAGGGTGTCGGGCCGGAAGTTCTCTGCGGAATGGTCGCCGTGCCGCACCAAATAGAGAGAACCCTGAATGAAGGCCATGCCCTGGGTCTGACCGTCGCCCCATCGGTCGGAGAGCACGGTAACAGTCTGCTCGCCCGCCGGCAGCGCTCCCGGCGCCGGCGGGGAAATCCGATAGATTTTGGGCCCCTGCTCCGCCGCGTAAAGGACTCCCCGGTCATCGATGCACATCGCGACCCACGAGTGTTGGGAACACAGACGCTCGACGCGAAACCCTTCCCGCACTTGAATCGCAGAGGCTGGTATGGCCTCGCCAGCGGCGATGATATCCCCGGAAGTGACCGCAAGAATCAAGGGCAGGGACGCCGTGATGAGGTGGTTTCGAATCATGAGCACATGGGGCCGGTTGGCGATGACTCGGAATCTCCGGCGAGGCCCGGGCGGTCCGGGTACCGGACCGCCCGCTGCCATCAGGAAGACCAAGGGGGCTTCAGGGCCGGAAAAAGCGAACCTCGAGGACCCTCCGAGCCCTCCCCAGCCTGCGCAAACTGTTTGTGAAAGGCGGCTGAAGCCCCCCGGGAAGCCGCCATTCCTATTCCACGCCGCAAAGCCGGCCCGGATGCCGCACCCAACCGGCCTGAGGGTGAGGTCGCGTGCGGACACCGGTGCTCCGGACCTTCTTCCATGCCTCCATTTTGTTGTCCCCTGCGGACAACCGGCGGACGATAAGAGGAGTGTTCCCGCATCGCCATGTCGTCAGCCATTATTCAGTCACTGCTGGCCCGCTACCATGAAAGCGGCGACGAGGAGGCGTTCGCCGAAGTGGTCCGCTCCGCCGGCCCGCTTGTCTGGCGGGTGGCGATGCGACGTCTCCAGGACCCCCAACTCGCCGAAGAAGCGGCCCAAAATGTCTTTGTCATCATGGCCCGCAAAGCTCCGCTGCTCGCCCGGCGCCCGGGGTTGCCGGCCTGGCTCCACCGGGCCGCCACGCTCGAAGCCGCCTCCCTCGCCAGGGCCCGCCGCCGACGCCTCCGCCGTCACAGCGCCATGGCCCGCGACTTCCCACTCCCGGTTTTCAATCCTCCTGCCTATTCCGCGATTGGCCCGAGTCTCGATGAAGCGCTCAACCAGCTGTCGACCGAGGAGCGCACTCTCCTCATCGGACGGTTCTACGAAGAACGTCCGCTCCGTGAACTGGCCGGCGAACTCGGAAAATCCGAGGAAGCCGCCAAAAAGCAAAGCCAACGTGCCCTGGCCAAAATGGAATCGTTCCTGCGTGGTCGCGGCCTGATCCCCGTGGGCGCTTCGCTCGGCGCCCTGCTCAACGCGGAATTTTCGCCGGCGGCGGTACCGGCCCGTATCACCGCTTCGTTGCTCAAATCGACATCCGCCGTGCTCGAGACGGCAGAAGCCAACCCCTCCTTTCTCACCCACCTGTTTGCCTCGATGAGCACCGCCAAAATGACCGCCGCTGCCTCGGGCCTGCTGATCCTCCTGCTGGCTGCGTCCATAACCCAGGGCATCGCCAATGCCTCCGCGCGACGCGCTCTGTCGCTGCTCCAGTCCGCGACCGCTCCGGCCGGTCTGTCGAAACCACCCGCTCCGGGCGCATCCGCCCGCGTGGCCACCAGCAGGGTGTCGCTTCCCACAACTGCCAGCCTGCCCCATCCGCTCGACGCGGCCGCACTCTTGCGCTCGATGGCCCGCTCGAATCAGGATGTCGCCGGTCTTTATGATCCCGGGCCGGACATGAAGGATGCCCAGCGCGTGATCGGGACCATGACCCTGAAGGAAAAGTGGGCGCTGTGGGAGGAACTGAGCGCCTCCAAAAGATCCCCCGCCCTGGTCCGGCTCGCTCGAGAATGGGTTTTGCGGCACCTCGTCGAGCATGAGCCCGAAAACGTGATGGACCTCGCGGTGGCCCACCGGCTTTCCGGCCCCCTTCAGGCCTTGATGAAATGGTGGGCCGACCAGGACCCGGAAGCGGCATGGGCTTGGATCAGACAGTCCAGCGCCGAAAACCGCCTGCTGCGCACCCGCGCTGAGGGCGAGGCGCCTGACGATGTGCTCCGGCGCGGCTTTGCCGAAGGCTTGGCCGGTCGAAAGCTCAAGGACGCGGTTGATTTCACCCGCAGCCACCTCGGGGAGGAGGGCGCGGAATGGCTGGTCGCCGGAACCGCAGCCCAGTTGTTGAAACGTGCCGACCACGTTACGCTGCTCGATCTGGCGGCCGGATTGCCCACTGATGAAGCACGGGTTCGTGCCTTGGTTGATGCCGCACGGCCCCGCTGCGATCCCACGGATGTCACCCGGGCTGCGGCCGCTGTGTCGCCGCTCCTCGACCATCCGGAATTCCCAGCCCGTCTTCGCCTCTCCGTACTCCGCGAAGTGGCCGCCACTCCCCACGGAGATTCGGTCTGGCCATCGCTGGTCCTTGTACACCAGCTTTCGCCACCCGAGCAACGCGACGAAACCCTGGCGTGGCTCGCCGAGCGGTTTCAACGCGAACGGCCGGCACAACTCGCCGGAACCATCACCTTCGGAGACCCGGCGCAACAAGAGGTCCTCGACATCGCTCTGGCTGCCACCGTCGAGGCCCTGGCCGCCCGCGGCCAGGGCCGCCTGGCCCGCGAGTTCGCTCAAAAAGTACATGATCCGGCCCTCCTTCCTCAAACTTTCAACCAGGCGAATCAATGACCCCGCCCACTTGGTCTCGCATCATCCCTTGGATCGGCTTGGTCGCCGCCGGAACCTGGTTCGCTCGACAGCTTTTTGACTCCCGTTCGCTGCAACACGCGCTCCAGGCGGCGCACGCGGGGCATTCCGCCTCGCTTGCTATAAAGCGCACGCCCACAGACGTCCCGAGCCCGGAACCGGAGACCGCATCCCCGCAGGGCACGGAAAGTGAACTTTCCGTCGTACCGGAAGACCTGCTGGCCCAATGCCAATCGCGGATTCGCGCGCTCGTCGCGCACGGAATTGGTTTTGGTCACCCCGACGTTTCATCCATTTTCGAGGAGATCCTCGCTCCCCTCAGCCCGGCCGATTGGGCGGCACTGGCCGCCGGCGATCCGTCCTTCGCCTTCGCCACCCAATACAATCAACGCGGCGTTCCTGAGGACGTGAGGATCGAAGCGATCCTTCGCTGGCGCGCATACAAAAACCTGTCTGCCGCGGACCCGGCTGCCGCCCTCCGTCTGACCGAACGAAGCCATTTCAAAGAGACGTCCGGCGAATTGGTCGAACTCATCACTTCCAGCCTGCAACTCTGGGCCAGCGACGATCCGGCAAGCGCAGTCCGCTGGGGCAAAGCGCAGGCCGATCGTCTGCCCCTCGGCATCAATCACACCTACATGGCGCTTGAAGCCATCGCCCGCGACGACATGGCCGGTGCCTGGGCCATGGCCCGTAACGAAGGAATCGACGTGACCCAGGCCATGGAATATCTCTCGCGCGCCACCGCATCCCGCACCGATTGTGATGCCTTCATGACCGAGATCGCGGCGCTTCAGGCAAACGCTCTCAATGGCTTTGTCAGCGACACCAATCAGTTCTATGAAGACATGGCCGTGAAACTGGCGCACTCCGCCGGCTTCGAAGAAGCACGTTCATTCCTCGAAAAATGGGCGGCCCCGCTCGAGTGGCGCGACCAGGCCGCCCTCGCCGCAGTCAAAACAACCCTCTCACGCACCCCGAACCCGCGCAGCGGCGCAGCCGCCGACTGGCTGGTCGCTTTCGTCCCGGAAACGCGCCGCCACCAGACCGTCGCAGATCTCGTCTCGGCCTGGGCCAACGAGGATTTTGCTCAACCGGCGGCGTGGCTCCAACGCCATGCCGACGCCCCGTGGCACGACACCGGCCTGGCTGCCCTCTGCCACTGCGTCGCCCCCTTCGACCCCGAGGCTGCCGTCGATTGGGCCCGCGCCATCAATGATCCATCGCTCCGCGAAAAGGCCCTGGTCGTTCCCCTCCGCTAACCTCTCAAGGTTGCACGCCAGCGACGAGCGCGTCTGAGGCCGGGAACTTCCACGCCTCCCCCAGCGGTGTGCCTCACGGCTCTGCCGGTGCGACACCGGCGGGGACGACGCTCCGACCCGTGCAAAGAATCGCGCGCTGGCAGAGCGCGCGGGTGTGCGGGTCAGGGGGCGGCGGACAACCGCCAGAACCGTGAGGTGCCGGTGTCGGTGAGCGGGATGGTATTCACGCCGCTTTGGCAGGTGTGTTCGCCGATGGCTGACCAGGCACCGAGGGCGGCGCTTGCCTCGAGTGTATACCGCTGTCCCGGGCTGCCGGTGTAGAGGATTTCGAACTGTCCGGCTCCGGCGGCTCGGATGACGGTGATGACCGGCGGGATCAGCGACGGCACGGGGGTGAGGGTGGCATCGATGCCGGTGACGGTGGCACCGGCGGCGACGACGATGTCGCGTCCGGCTTCGAAGACCGTGGCACCGGAGTACACCTGCAGGAGGAATTCATCGTAGGGGTCATAAAATTCCACCCGGTACGTACCGGCCGGCAGTCCGGCGAGCTGGTAGCGGCCGTCGGGACCGGTTTCCGCGTCCCACATCCAGCTCCAGTTGGTGCCGCCGTCCTGCTGCCGGAACGCACTGACCTCAATGCCTTCGACCGGCGTGGTGCCATCCGGTCCGGTGACCCGCCCGGAGAGGCGCGCGGCGGTCGCCAGCGAGGCATTGATCCCGGTGACAGTGGTGGCAACGGGGACGACGACGTCCTGGCCGGCATCGAGGTCGGCCGCATTGGGATACACTTTGACGGCGTAGGCACCGTCGAACCAATCGACAAATTCGATGCGGTAGCGGCCGGCGGGCAACTGCCCGATCTGGTACCTCCCGGTGGCATCGGTGTCGCCAGAGGAGACCCATTTCCAGCGGTTGTCGCGGTCGTTCCATTGGTAGGCATTGACCTCGATGCCCTCCAGCGGCGTGATGCCATTCGGACCGGTAACGCGGCCCGAGACTCCTGAGAAGCGGGTCAGCGATGCATTGATGTCGCTCACCGTGGCCCCGGTGGCGACAACGACATCCCGGCCCGCCTCAAGACCCGCGGCGACAGGGTAAACCTGCGGTTGGTATTCCCGCATCACATCGAAAAACTGGACCCGGTAGTTATCGGCGGCGAGCCCCTTGATCCGGTAGCGCCCCTCGGCGTCGGTCTCGGCGCCCGACGTGAATTCCCAATACGCCGCGGAGGCATTCCATCGGTAACCACCGACCGTGATGCCCTCCAGCGGGGTGCTGCCGTCCGCTCCGGTGACGCGTCCGGAAATGAATGCCGCCCGGGCCAGCGAGACATTGATGCCGGTGACGGTAGTGGCGGCGGGCACCACGATGTCGCGTCCCGTTTCGAGGAAGCCGGCGTTTTCGTAAAATTCGAAGGCGAAGTCGCCGGCGAGTGCGTCGCGGAATTCCAACCGGTACGTGCCGGCGGACAGACGTCCGATGGAGTAGCGGCCGCCGGCGTCGGTTTCACTCCATGATGGCACGGTGGTCCAGTCACCCTCGCCTCCAGCGGCATCGGGCTCCCAGCGGTAAACCGTGACCTCAATACCTTCCAGCGGTGTGACACCATCCGGTCCGGTGACCTGTCCGGTGATCCGGGAGGCCTCGGCCAGCGACGCGTTGATTCCGGCGACCTCGGCCGCGGCTCCCAGCACCAGATCGCGGCCGGCATCAAGATCGGCGGCATCCGGAAAAACTTCCGATGAATAGTCGCCATTCCCAAAATCACTGAACTGGACGCGGTAGGTGCCCGCGGACAGCCCCCGGATGCTGTAGCGACCGTCGATATCGCTGTCGTCCGATTTCACCCATTCCCAACTGCCGGAGCCGCCATCGCCCGCCGGATTCCATTGGTAGGCGCTGGCGGTGATGCCTTGCAGCGGCGTGGCGCCATACGGTCCGGTGATGCGGCCGGAAATGCGGGACGTGGTGTCGGGGGCGAGGCGCAGACGGATCGACCCGCGGGCGTCCCACCACCCGTAGACGGCGATCTGATAGGTGGTGCCGGCCGTCACCTCCAGGAAAACAGCGCTTTGCAGAGTATCAAAATCCTCGTTGTCATTGGAGGCGACCTCTGACAGCTCGCCCATCGTCGCTCCCGTCCACACCCCGAGAATGGTGTCGAAATCACTGCCCGTCGTGTCAATCCGCACCGGGCCGGCGATAGGCGCCGTCCATCGGAACCAAACCGATGCCTGGGCATCCGATGCCAGGCGGTCCGGCAACGGCTCGCCAGCCTGCAGGGTGGCATCCACATTGGTGCCGGAAACGGTCGCCGGCCAGCCCGTCACCACAACCGGTGAGGCAAACCGGTTGTTGGCCGGAGGCTCGGCGCGCACCGGTGACAAGGCGGCCGCCCACCAGAGCATCATAACCAAACAAAAGCGGGCGGCGGTCGAGGGTGATTTCATGGCTCGGAAGGGTGGAGGATGATAAGGGAGAATCCGTTTGCACCGGAAGTACCGGGAGGAACATTATATTCCGGCGCGCATCGTAACGCATCCGGGGACAAAAAGTTAGGAAAAACCTCCTCCGTCACGGGCAAACGGGATCGCGCGAGGCGGAATGCGAGCCCGGGCAAGGCGGACCGGGAATGCCGGGCATGCCGGCCGGAAGTGCGTCCACCGTCCGCTCCGGCATCGACTGCCCGACCCGCCCCCGTGCTCGCTTGCCTAATAGATCCTGGCTTCTCCCGGCTCGAGGACGTCGATGAGGTGACGCACGCCGGTAGACGAGCTGGCGAGCATGAGGCGGTGGA
>JALRGF010000475.1 GCA_023253495.1 Verrucomicrobiales bacterium | reverse complement strand
ATTTAACTAAGACGCCCCCCCTGTTTTTGTCAATCCGGCGCGCCGATCAGCGGCCGTTTTTCTTGCGTGTCCGGGGGCGCTCGCCACCGTGCCGGAGGCCTGCGTCCGGCGGGCTGTGCCCACGCCTCTTCATGTCTGATTCCACCCCTCTTTCCGACGACCAAACACCCACCACCAACGTGGCCTCCGGCCAGTCCTATGGTGCGGAGCAGATTGACAAACTCGAGGGCCTGGAGGCGGTGCGCAAACGGCCCGGCATGTACATCGGCGACCCCGACGAACGAGGCCTGCACCACTGTGTCTTCGAGGTCCTCGACAATTCCATTGACGAACACCTCGCCGGATACTGCCGGAACATTGATGTGTCCATCCACCTCGACGGATCCTGCTCGGTCCGCGACGACGGCCGCGGGATCCCCGTCGACATCCACAAGAAATTCGGCATCCCGGCGATCGAGCTGGTCCTGACCAACCTGCATGCCGGGGGTAAATTCGGCCAGGGCGCCTACAAATACTCGGGCGGCCTGCACGGGGTGGGCGCCAAGTGCGTCAATGCGCTCTCCGACTGGTTCAAGGCGGAGGTCCGCCGTGACGGCAAGATCCATTCGATCAGCTTTGAGCGCGGTCGCACCACCGACAAACTGGCGGTGGTCGGTCAGCTCGACAACCCGGAGGAGACCGGCACGCTGATCACGTGGTTTCCGGATGCGACCATCTTCACCATCACCACGGAATTCAAATTCGACCTGCTGGCCAAGCGGCTGCGCGAACTGGCTTTCCTCAACCCCGGGCTGACCATCACGCTGACCGATGAACGCGGGGAAAAGCCGCGTTCAGAGACGTTTTTCTATCGTGATGGCATTGTTGAATTCGTGCGCCAGCTCGGTGAAAACAAGGATGTGCTGCACGCTCAGCCGGTGGTCCTGCGCGGCAAACGGCCGGTGATCATCGACGTGGACGGCCGTCCCACCGAGGAGGACGTCTTCGTCGATCTGGTGCTGCAGTACAATGACAGCTACCAGGAGCAGATGCTCTGTTTCGCCAACAACATCCCCAATCCGGATGGCGGCACGCACGCCACCGGTTTTCGGAGCGCCCTGACCCGCGCCATCAACCAGTACGCCAAAAGCAACAAGATCCTCAAGGACAAGGACCCCGCTCTTTCCGGAGAGGACTGCCGCGAAGGCATCATCTGCATCCTCAGCGTCAAACTGCCCAACCCGCGCTTTGAATCGCAGACCAAGGTCAAGCTGGTCAACACCGAGATCGAGCCGGTGGTCAGCTCGGTCACCTACGAGGGGCTCAGCCAGTTCTTCGAGGAAAACCCCGCCATCGCCAGAAAGATCGTCGAACGCACGCTCACCGCCGCCCGCGCCCGCGAAGCCGCCCGCAAGGCGCGCGAAACCGTGCGCAAAAGTGCCATGTCCGGCGGCGGTCTGCCCGGCAAGCTGGCCGACTGCTCGGAGCGCGATCCGTCGGTCTGCGAAATCTTCATTGTCGAGGGAGACTCGGCCGGCGGCTCCGCCAAGCAGGGGCGCGACCGCCGCACCCAGGCCATCCTCCCGATCAAGGGCAAGATCATCAATGTGGAAAAGGCGCGTCTGGACAAGGTGCTGGCCAACAAGGAAATCCAGACGCTCATCACCGCGCTCGGAACCGGCATCGGCTCCGGCGAGGAGGCCGGCTCGTTCGATCTCTCCCGCGCCCGCTACCACCGCATCGTCATCATGACCGATGCCGACGTCGACGGCAGCCACATCCGCACCCTGCTGCTCACGTTCTTCTGCCGGCAGATGCCGGAGCTGGTCAAGGCCGGGTACGTCTACATCGCGCAGCCGCCGCTCTATCAGGTGAAGCGGAAAAAACGTGAGGAATACGTCCAGGACGATGAAGCCCTGAACAAGATCCTCATTGAGCTGGCTGCCGAGGAGGTCCGCCTGCGTGCCATCGGCGAAGACCGCAGCTTCGGCAGCGACGAGCTCCGGAACATCCTTGACCTGCTCAGCCGTCTGCACCGTTTCAGTGAGGTCATCCGGCGCAACGGGGGCGACTTCGAAACCTACCTCTCACTCCGCGACCCGGCCACCGGGGTCCTGCCCGAATACCTCATGAAAATCCGCTCGGGCAACGAGGAGACGGTGCAGTACTTCCTCGATGAACAGGCGCTGCATGCGTTCTACCTCGCCAACAGCGACCTCTCGCTGCTCGACGGACCGTCGGTGCCGCCGGTCGAGGTCAAGGAGGAGGCGGCCGCCGCACCGGCTGCCGGCGAACGCAAGGGGCCGAGCCGCCGCGCCCGCCTCATTGACATCCACGAATCCAAATCCATCGGCAAGCTGCTGGCCCGCCTGCACGAGGCCGGTCTGCATCTGGAGCATTTCAGTGCGAGGGACGAGCCGCTTTTCGAGCTGATGGAGGCGCGGCAGACGCATGAGCTGCGGAGCGTGCCGGAGATTCTCGAAAAGGTTCTGGAAATCGGGCGCAACGGCGTGGAGGTCAAACGCTTCAAGGGCCTCGGCGAAATGAATGCCGCCCAGCTCTACGATACCACCATGGACCCGGCCACCCGGCGCCTGCTCCAGGTCAAGATGAACGAGGAAAATGCCGTTGAAGCCGATCAGATCTTTACCATTCTGATGGGGGACGTGGTGGAGCCGCGCCGGCAGTTTATTGAGGATAATGCCCTGAATGTGAAGAATCTGGACGTGTGAGAGACGGCAGGGAACTGAAGGACGCGAGAGACCGGAGGGGCCGGGGGGGCTGGATCTTCCGGTTGGGGGCGGTGCTAGGGGCCGCTGGCGGGCGGTTGCGGGCGGGCGCGGACGGCGTCGCGGTACTGCATGACCCCTTCGGCGATGGCGGTGGCCATGCGGGCGCGGTATTCAGGCAGGTGGACGCGGGCGTTTTCGGCGGGGTTGGAGAGGTAGCCGCCTTCGACGAGGATGCCGGCGCGGGCGGCGTCTTTGAGTACGGCGAAGCGGGCCCGGCGTACGCCGCGGTCGGCGGCCCCGAGTCGGTGGAGGAGTTGTGACTGCACGGCGGCGGCCAGGGCGAGGCTGGCATTTTCGCGCCGGTTACCGTTGAATCCGAGGGCGGCTTCGAGGCCGGGGCGGGCGTCGTTGCTCGAGCGCAGGCCGACCGGCGTCATGGCGTAGGTTTCCACGCCATGGACGGCCGGGCTGTTGTTCTGGTTGAAGTGCAGGCTGACGAGCACGCTGCGGCCGACTTCGGTGGCCAGCTCGCCTCGCACTCCCTTGGGTACCGCCGTGTCGGTCTGCCGCGTCATGACCACGCGCACCCCGCGCCGGACGAGGGCGTCACGCAGCCGCAGGCCGAGGTCGAGGGCGTATTCTTTTTCGTCGCCGAGGCGGCCGCGGGTGCCGAAGTCGATGCCGCCGTGGCCGGGATCGACGACAACCGTATCGAAGTCTTCGGTTTCGCGCACGTGGGTCGGGCGGAGCAGCGGATCGATCCATTTGACCAGGTCGACCCGCGACACAAGCACCTCGCCGTCGCGGCGGAGCACGGGTGACGACAGGATGAACCGGGTGTCGTTGATGGTGAGGACGGAGGTGTCGACTTCCCAGCCCATGGCGAGGGTGGGGGAGCGGAACCACGTCGTCCAGCCGCTCTCGTAATGCCGGTCGAACCGGTAGAAGGCGGCGACCTCGGCAGACCGGACGTACTCCTGGCCGTTGGCGAGGGTGGTATTCCACACGAACGGGGAGGCGGGTGATGCGGGCAGCAGGGCGGGGATGGCCGCGACCAGACCGGCGGCCGCGATGACCGCGGCCGGGCGCGGGAGCCGGAAGTGCCGGAAGGGAGGTCGGGGGTGATGGCCGGAGCCGCGAAACACGGGGAGCAGCGTGGCGGCCGCGACGGCGGCGTCAAGCCGATGTGCGTGCGCGCAGTGGCCATGCCGGGTGCAGGTGATGTTCACGGATAATCATCGGCCCCGCGCCGCATGATGTCTTCCAGCTGTCGGCGTTCGTTTTCCAGCACCGCCTCGTCGTTGGTCCGGTTGATGGACCGTGGGGGATCGAGGATGACGTCGATGCGGGTGAACGGGCGGGGGATGAGAAAGCCGTCCCAGGATTTCAGGCGCCAGGCGCGGTGCGGGCGCAGGTGAAGCGGCAGCATGGGGGCGCCGGTATGGGCGGCCAGTCGGATGACGCCGGGTTGCAGGTGGTAACGCGGGCCGCGCGGGCCGTCCGGAGTGATGCAGACGTCGCGTCCATTTCTGATATAGGTCAGGCATTCGCGGAGCGCCTGGGCGCCGCGTCGCGAGCTGCTGCCGCGGGCGGCTTCCATGGTGAAGTGGCGGCAGGTTTCGGCGAGGATTTCACCGTCCTTGCTGGCGCTGGTGAGGACGGCGACCGGCTGGCGCCGGAACCATTTCCAATACATCTGCGGGGCCATGCCGATACGGTTGTGCCAGACGACCCAGAGGATGGGTGGTCCGGGCATCGGGCGGTTGAGCCAGTTGCCACGGTCCACGAGCCGCCACCGCCAGGTCCGCGCGAGGGCTTTCATGACCAGGGCGATGAGCCGTCCGGTGGTCTGCGGGGAAAGGCGGAGGCGGGCCATCGCAGGGTCAGATCCAGCCGCCGGCGTGCAGGTCGCGGGTGAGCTGGAGGAAGCGGTCGGTCTGCGCGGCGTGGAGGGCCATGCGGGCGGGGTCGGGCTGGTGGCGGGTGGATTCGTCGAGGGTGGCGA
>JALRGF010000393.1 GCA_023253495.1 Verrucomicrobiales bacterium | reverse complement strand
AGCATCCCGCGCTGCTTCAGATCCTGAATCAGGGCGCCTGAGCCCTGATCGGTCTGCTTACAGAGAATCGGCACGTTGCCCTTGACGTTGCTGTGGTGATCCCAGTCGCGATTGAAGATTTGAATAAAGCGGACCCCGCGTTCGGCCAGCCGCCGGGCGAGCAGGCAATGGGCGGCGAATGACCCCGGGGTGGCGACGTCCGGGCCGTAGAGTGCTTTCACGCTGTCGGGTTCCCGGCTCAGGTCGGTCACCTCGGGCACGGCCATCTGCATCCGGTAGGCCATTTCGTACTGGGCGATTTTGCCTTCGAGGTCGGGCTGGCCGGAGCGTTCGAGTTCGAGCTGGTGGAGTTCGTTGAGGGTGTCGATCAGGCTGCGGGTGTGGTCGCGGCCGAGCCCCTCCGGGTCGCGGAGGTAGAGGACCGGCTCGGCGCCGGCGCGGAACTGGACCCCTTGGTGGCGGGTCGGCAGAAAGCCGGCGTCCCAGAGGCGGGACGAGAGCGGCTGGTCGACCGGACGTTTTGAGATCAGGGTGATGAAGGCGGGCAGGTCGGCATTTTCGCTGCCCAGCCCGTAGTCGATCCATGCCCCGACGCTCGGGCGGCCGGGGAGCTGGGCCCCGGTTTGCAGGAAAGTGAGCGCGGGGTCGTGGTTGACCGCTTCGCTGGTCATGCTTTTGAGGAAGCACAGGGTGTCGGCGTGGCGGGCGAGATGCGGGAAGCGGTCGCTGAACCAGGCTCCCGACTGTCCGTGCCGGGCGAACGGCCATGGTGATCCGACCACCGGAATCTGCGCCTGCTGACTGGACATGCCGAGGAGCGGGGCGCCGCCGCGCACCGAAGGCGGCAATTCCTCGCCCTGGCGCTCGGTGAGCAGCGGCTGGTGGTCGAAGCTCTCGAGCTGCGAGAACCCGCCCGTCATCATGAGGAAAATGACGCGCTTGGCCCGGGGCGCGAAATGGGGCAGCCCGGGCAGGCCGAGGGTGCGCTCCGGGGTTTCCGCGATGGCTGCGGACGGGGCGGCCGGGGCGCGGCCCGTGCCGAGCAGGTGGCCGAGCGCCAGGGTGCCGAGACCGCAGCCGCTGCGGGCGAGGAATTCGCGCCGGCTGAGCGGGGCGCGCACGCGGCCGCACGGCAGAAGCGATGGGAGCGGGCGGGTCATGGCCTCAGGGTTTGGTGGTGGTTTCGACGAAGTTGAAGAGCAGGCGGACCACCATGGTGGCAGCGGCCACCTCGGCGGCCGGCAGGGCGGGGTCGGGTGGCGGCGCCTCGCCATTGCCGGCGAACAAGGCGGTGGCGGCCGCCGGATCCGCGGTGAACCGCGCGCGTTCCCGGTCGTGGTACCGCCGCAGCGACTCCGCCTGCGCCGGGCTGAACCGGCGACCGGTCAGCCGTCGGCCGGCCTCGGCGATGCGGGCGTCCGGGGAATCCGGATGGTTGGCCACCAGCCGGGCGGCGAGCACGCGCGCGGCCTCCATGAACTGCGGGTCATTCAGGAGCACGAGCGACTGGAGCGGGGTGGTGGTCGTTTCGCGGCGCGCCTTGCAGAACTCGCGCGACGGGGCGTCGAAGACGGACATCGATGGCGGCGGCAGGGTGCGCCGCCAGAAAGTATAGAGACTCCGGCGGTAGAGGTCGCTGCCGGTGCCGCGCACATATTCGTGCTGGGTGCCGCTTTCCTCCCAGAGGCCGGGCGGCTGGTACGGGCGGACGCTCGGACCGCCGACCGTGGAAACGAGCAGACCGGCGGCGGCCAGGGCCACGTCGCGGATTTCTTCGGCGGGCATCCGGCGGCGCGGGCCGCGGGCGAGGTGTTCGTTGTCGGGGTCGGATTCGAGCCAGGCCGGATCGCGCGGCATCGAGTCCTGACGGTAGGTCGAGGAGAGCACGATCTCCCGGCAGAGCGCCTTGACGTCCCATCCGCTGTCCATGAAGTGCACGGCCAGCCAATCGAGCAGATCCGGCAAGGCCGGCAGCGGGCTGCGGGTTCCGAAGTCTTCGCTTTTCGGCACCAGGCCGCGCCCGAAGAACATCTGCCAGAAACGGTTGACGGCGACGCGCGCGACCAGCGGGTTGGTGCGGCTGGTCAGCCAGCGGGCGTAGCCGAGCCGGTTGCGCGGAAAATCGGCGGGCAGCGCGCCGAGGGCGGCCGGAGTGTCGGGCGTGACCGCGTCGCCCGGCTGGTTCCAGACACCGCGATTCAGAATGTGCGTCGGCCGGCGCGGGCCGTCGTTTTCCTTCATGACCATGAGGTCGAGGGCATTCGACTCGATCTCATTGATGGCGGCGCGCACCGCGGTCAGCTCGGCGCTCAGCGCGCGGGCGGGCCCGTCTTTTTCGCGCAGCCACCAGTCGATCCAGGCGTTGTCGGCGGCCGGGGCGGCCGGATCGGCGAGGCGGGCGATTTCCGGGGCGGAAAGGCAGGCGGTGAAAAAGGCAAAGTCATCCACGGTGCCGTCGGTGAACGAGGCATCGTTGAACCGGGCCCCCAGACTGAAGGGCAGCACCGGGCGGCCACTGTCCTTTTCGATGCTGTCGCCCCATTCCTCCCGATAGACAATATCCCGGTAGAGCGAGTCGCGCACGACCCGGGACGCGGCCGGACGGCCATTGACGTAGAGCGTGAGGCCGCTGGCGCGACTCGAGCCGTCATAGGTGGCGGCGAGGTGGGTCCATTGCCCGACCGGCAGCGCATCGTCCGCGGCAATCCGGATCTCGTTACCCGGAGAAAAATGCACGAGGGCGAACGACGGCCGGTTATCCTCGAGCACCAGCTCGATGCCGCGCATGGCGGAGTCGATGCCCGAGCGGCTGCGGTGCGCGACGACCGCGCGCGGGTGCACCCGCTCCGGTTTGACCCAGAGTGCGAAAGAAAACGGATCCTGACGGCGCCGTTCCGGCACCGCATCGATGTTCACCGCATTGAAGCCGTCGAAGCGGAACCCGTGCCCGCGCTGGCCGGCCGAGCCACCGCCCGTTCCGAGCCGGGATGCCGCCGAAACGCAGAAAGGGCCGCCCCGAAGGGCGGCCCCATCCGTCACACCGGTGATTAGTCGCCGCGCAGGATGGCGAGCAGGCGAAGGATCTCGAGGTAGAGCCA
>JALRGF010000372.1 GCA_023253495.1 Verrucomicrobiales bacterium | reverse complement strand
GCCAGGATCTGTGCCGCCAAAGGGGCTCGCATGATTCATTTTTCCACCGATTACGTTTTTGACGGCACCAAGGGATCGGCTTACACCGAGGAAGACCGGGTCAATCCGATCAGCGTTTACGGAAGATCGAAGCTGGTCGGGGAACAGCAGGTGCTGGCGGCTGACCCGGGACATCTGGCGATCCGGTTGTCGTGGCTTTTCGGTCCCGGACGCCCGGGTTTCCCCGAGTGGGTCATCCGTCAGGCCTCTTCCGGCGCGGTCCGGGTGGTCGACGACAAGATCGGGTGTCCGACCTACAGCGAAGATGTGGCGCGGTGGCTCCGTTGTCTGCTGGCTCTTCCCCATCTGCCCGGTGGCGTGCTCCACGTGTGCAATCCGCCGGCCACGACCTGGTTCGGTTATGCCCGGGAAATCCTCCGACGGACCGGCAGTGCGGTCGAGCCGCAGCCGATCCCGATGAAGGACCTGCCCGGTCTTCAGGCAGTACGCCCGGACAATTCAACGTTGGACACCACGCGTTTCGAGTCTTTGACCGGTCTACGCTGCCGTCCGTGGCACGAGGCCCTGGCCGACCACCTGGGGGCGACCGCCGGGCCCCGATGATCAGGGATGAGAGCGGGCTTCAGGGTAAGCGGCCGTGCGACCCCGGAGCGCCCGGTCCCTGTCGACGGGCCGCCGCCCAGCGCCTTCACAGGATGTTTCTGTTTCCTCGTTTGCCATGACTATCCTCGTTACCGGAGGCGCCGGTTTCATCGGCTCGCACACCTGCAAGGCGCTGGCGTTGGCCGGCTTTGCCCCGGTGGTGTTCGACAATCTGAGCACCGGGTTCCGCCACAATGTGAAGTGGGGTCCGCTGGTGGTCGGTGACCTGGGCGATGCCCGGGCGCTGAGCCAGGTGTTTGCCGGGCATCGCATTGAGGGGGTGCTGCACTTTGCCGCCAGCGCTTACGTCGGGGTGTCGGTGGCGCAGCCGCTGGAGTATTACCGCAACAACGTCGCGACCACCCTCACGCTGCTCGAGGTGATGCGGGAGCACGGATTTCCGACACTGGTATTTTCGAGTTCCTGCGCGACCTACGGCACCCCGGTGGAGGTGCCGATTCCGGTGACACACGCCCAGAAACCGATCAATCCGTACGGGTGGACCAAACTGATGGGGGAACGGATGATCCTGGATGCCTGCCATGCCCACGGTCTGCGCGCGGCGATTCTGCGGTATTTCAACGCTGCCGGGGCCGATCCGGAGGGGGATCTCCGGGAAGAGCATGATCCGGAGACGCACCTGCTGCCCCTCGCCATCGATGCCGCGCTGGGCACCCGCGGAGCCCTTCAGGTGTTCGGCGATGACTACCCGACGCCGGACGGAACCTGCATCCGGGATTACATCCATGTGAGCGATCTGGCGGCCCTGCATGTGCATGCCCTGCAGCGGCTGCGGGCGGGCGCTCCGACCTTCATCCGCAATCTCGGGACCGGTCAGGGTCACAGTGTGAAGGAGGTGCTGGAAGCCGTTGGGAAAGCCACTGGCACGCCCGTGCCGCATGAGATCCGGGCCCGGCGCGAGGGGGATCCGGCCGCGCTCACCGCCATCCCGGATCCCGAAACCGCCGCCCGGCTCCGGTTCGCCGATTTGTCCCGCCTCGTTGCCACCGCCGTGGCCGGCCGCCGGCCGGCACCGTGAACCGCCGGACCGGCCCGCCTCCCCGCCCCCGGGTCTCCCCCTGCTTTTTTTCTTCCGTTTCATCATGAACAACGACCTCATCGCCATCATCGGCCTCGGCTACGTCGGCCTGCCCCTGTGCCTGCAATTCGCGCGCTCCGGGGCCACGGTCCTGGGCGTGGACATCGATCCCTCCAAAATCGAGGCCATCACAGCCGGGCGCAGTTACATCAAACACATTGAGGCTTCGTCGATCGCCGAAATGGCTGCCGCGGGTCGGCTTTCCGCAACTACTGATTTTTCGCGCATCCGCGAGGCGGGCGCGGTCATCATCTGTGTGCCGACGCCGCTGAGCCGCAACCGGGAGCCGGACATTTCCTTCATTCTGGAGACCGGGCGTGCCCTCGCGCCGCATCTGGCCCGGGGCACGGTGGTGGTTCTGGAATCGACCACCTACCCCGGCACCACGGATGAGGACCTGCGCGCGGTGCTCGAGGCCGGCAGCGGACTGAAAGCGGGGGATGATTTCCATCTCGCCTTCTCCCCGGAGCGGGAGGATCCGGGCAACGACCTGAGCCAGGTCAAGGTGGTGCCCAAGGTGATCGGCGGCTTGACCCCGGCCTGCCTCGAAAAAGCCCGGGCGGTTTACAGCCGGGCCATCGACACCCTCGTACCCGTTTCCTCCTGCCGGGTGGCCGAGGCCACCAAGCTGCTCGAGAACATCTTCCGCAGCGTCAACATCGCCCTGGTCAATGAACTGAAGATCGTCTACGACGCCATGGGCATCGACGTCTGGGAGGTCATCAACGCGGCCAGAACCAAGCCTTTCGGCTTCATGGCGTTTTACCCCGGACCGGGACTGGGCGGCCACTGCATTCCGATCGACCCGTTTTACCTGACGTGGAAAGCGCGCGAATTCGGACAGAACACCCGTTTCATCGAGCTCGCCGGTGAAATCAACACCCGCATGCCCGAATACGTCGTCCACCGCGTGGCCGACGCCCTCAACGAACGCGGCAAGGCGGTCAAGGGAAGCCGCATCCTCGTCCTCGGTCTCGCCTACAAACCGAATGTCGACGACATGCGCGAGTCTCCCAGTTTCATTCTGATGGACCAGCTCAACACCCGGGGCGCGATTCTCGAATACCACGACCCCTATGTACCCGTCGTCCCGCCGACCCGCGAACACCCGCACTACACGGGCAACCGCTCGGTGCCTTGGGACCGGAACACCATCGAAAGCTTCGACCTCGTGCTCATCTCCACCAATCACGCCTGCGTCAACTACCGCGAACTGGCCGACTGGGCGCCCTGCATCGTCGACACCCGCAATGCCATGGCCGGCATTCCCACCGCTCCGGGGCAGGTTCTGAAGGCCTGAGGGATGGCCGATCTCGCGACAACGACAATTGCTTGCGCCGCCCGCCGGTGTTTCGGCCTGGTGTCACGGCGCGAGCGCTGGGGATTGACGGGGCGGGCGTGGTGCCTGGCGGCCCTGGTTGTGGCGGTGGCGGTGGCTTCTGGAATTCGGCTGGTCCACCCGTTTCTGGCCGTGACCGCGCCGGTGGCCACCTCGACGGTGGCAGTCGAGGCCTGGATGCCGGCGGAGGTGCTCAAAGGGGTGGCTGAGCGCTTCGAGTCTGATGCGGGCGCGCATTTCTTCTGTGTTGGCGGCCCGACCGACGAGCATTTTGATTCGACGCGCCTGGAGGACACAAGTGCGGTTGAAGCCGTGCAGTTGCTGCAGCGGTTCGGGGTGGGCGGGGAGCGCCTGACGGCGGTGCCGGTGTGGGTGCCGCGGCGCGACCGGACGTATGCCAGTGCAGTGGCCTTGCGCGACTGGCTCCGGGAGAATAATATTCCGCTGACCGGCCTGAACGTGGTGACCGAAGGACTGCATGCCCGGCGCTCGCGCCTGCTTTTTGAAAAAGCCTTCGGTGACTCCGTGGCGGTCGGGGTCATTGCCATCCCTGATCCCACCTATGACGCCCGGCGGTGGTGGCGCTACAGCGAGGGAGTGAAGTCCGTGATCAGCGAAAGCGCCGGGTATCTGTACGTCCGTCTCTTCTTCCGGCCGGAGAAAGAAGAAGGGGAGCGGCTGGATGTCCATGAAAAGGCAACAGGCGGAAACCCGAGCATGCCCGACGGATTGCCGCATTCCTGAAGCACCACGAAGCAGTGGAGCTGCTGCGTCATTCGGGCTGCGCTGAAAAAGTCCCGAAGTCCGCCGCTGCCCATGGACATCCGTCCCGCGTTTGCTTTATTTGCTCTGCACCGAAAATGACCTCCGCTCCTCCGCCCCCCACTCCGGCCACGTCGGCCGCGCCGCCGTCCGCCTCATCCTGGGCCCGCCTGAAAGAGGGTTGGCGGCAGCTGCCCGACGGGGAGAGGCGCCGGCTGGCCATGGCGCTGGGCGCGCTGGGCGTGCTGACCCTGCTTTTGGCCGGGCCGCTGTACGAGCTGATGCGGTACGCTTCCGGGACCGATTTGCATTCGCACGTTGTCCTGATTCCCGTGGTGGCGGGCTATCTGCTCGGCCTGCGCTGGGGTTCCCTGCCGAGGGAATACCGCACGTCTCCGGGGTGGGCGCTGGTTGCTCTGGGGGTGGCGGCGGTGGGGCTGGCGCTGGTTGCGGAGCGGGTGCCGGGGGTGGGTGCGCTCAGTGTCAATGACCATCTGGCGGCCTGGGCGCTGGCGTATACCGGGCTCGTGTGGGCGCTCGGGTTTCTGTTCCTGGGGGCCCGATGGATGGCGGCGGCGGCTTTTCCCATGGCGTTTCTCATTTTCCTGGCACCGTTGCCGGACGGATGGGTGCACACGCTGGAAGCGGCCTCCCAGTCGGCCTCCGCAGATGTCTCAGCGTGGATTTTTGAACTGGCGGGACTGCCGCACGTGCGGGACGGCAATATTTTCCAGCTGCCCGGCATCACCATTGAAGTGGCCCGGGAATGCAGCGGGATCCGCTCGAGCTGGGTCCTCTTCATTACCAGTCTGGTGGCCGGTGAAATGTTCCTCGCCAGCCCGTGGCGCCGTCTTTTCCTTGCAGCGGTCGTGATTCCGCTCGGCCTCCTGCGCAACGGTTTCCGCATCTATGTCATCAGCTGGCTGTGCGTCGAGATCGGGCCGCACATGATCAAGAGCTTCATCCACCACCGGGGCGGTCCAATCTTCTTCGCGTTGTCGCTCATTCCCCTTTTCCTGATCCTGTGGTGGCTGCGCCGGGGCGAGGGGCGCTCACCGGGGCCGGATGCCCGCGGAGAGCCGGGTCACGGAGGGCCGCGGTAAGGCGTCCGCACTGTCCGGTCCGGCCCCCTGATCGGGACGACGGACTTCCGGGAGGCTCCCCCCGGCCCCGGCGCAGCGTGAAACGCTCCGCAATCACGCATGCTTGCGTGCGCCGCACGTCTATCGTAAAGAATGTGACATTTCTCCTCATTCCCATTGATTCATGAAAATCCGACTTCTCCCTTCCTACGCCTCACTGGGCAGCGGTTCCCTTTGTTTTGCGGGGGCGTTGCGGCGGCTGTCGCGGCTCGCCCTCGTGCCGTGCGGTCTGTTTGCGCTGGGTGGAGCGGTCCTGGTGCTTTCCGGGTGTCAGTCATCGGTCCGCTCTGACGTTCCCGGTCCTTCGGCGGCCCGCAGCGCGGCGGCGGACGCGGTGGTTCTGGGGGAAGGCGACGTGATCCGGATAGCCTTTGCGGGGGCGCCCGAGCTCAGCAACCAGCAGAAAATCCGCAGTGACGGCAAGATTTCGCTGGCGTTGGTCGGGGAGACAAGGGCGGCCGGCCTGACAGTACCGCAGCTGCAGGAGAGCCTGAGTACCCTGTACAAACCGCAGCTGCAGAATCCCACGGTTCTGGTCACCCTCGATAACAGTGCCAATGCCGTCATCATTTCGGGGGAGGTCAACTCTCCCGGGCGACGCGTGTTTGACAAGCCGACCACCCTCCTGGAGGCCATCATGGAGGCGGGAGGATTCAGCGGCTTTGCCAACAAGAAAAAAGTCACCTTGATCCGGGTCGAGGGAGGGCAGTACCGCACCGAGGTGGTCGACATGAGCGGTGCTCTGAGGGGCGAGGAGACCGAAGTCGTTTATGTACGGGGTGGCGACATCATCAATGTCCCGGAGTGAGCCGCCCGGTTTGCTGAAATGAACCGTCCCCCGGCCCGCCGGCCGGCAGTGTCAGTAATGGCCGGGCTCTGACCCGGCTTCTTCGTCTCCGGCCCCTGCGGTGGAGTGGCCGGGGAGGCCGCTCGGTTGCGGATCCTGTTTCCTTCCTGCAACGCGAAAACTTATGTGGTCGGTGGCAACATGCTGGGCCTCGGCGGTGCTAAGCCTGAGTCTGGCCCTCGTGGGTGTCCTGGGACGCCGGCGGTCGCTGGCCGGGTGGTGTTTTGCGGTGGGTATGGCGGTGATGGCGGCCGACGGGGTGCTGACGGCGTTAAGCCTGCGCGCCGTGAGGCCGGAGGACGCGGCGCGGTGGCAGCAGTGGTGGCTGTGGGTGAAGGCGTGCGTGCCGGCCCCGTGGCTGGCGTTCA
>JALRGF010000307.1 GCA_023253495.1 Verrucomicrobiales bacterium | reverse complement strand
GATCAAGTTGCTTAGATGTCGTTATTCGATTTCCAAGTTCACTAACTGTCGAAGTGCGTACTACCCTTCGAGGGTATTGATACGGCGCGTTTTGCCACTCGTCTTTTTGAGGCTTTAACCAGTCGGAGGAAAACTGGCCGGGCATCCGGTGCTGGTCGAGGCGCTGGCCCAGGCGGCGCGACCCGGGGTCCGTCTGCACCTCATCGGGTTGATTTCCGATGGTGGCGTCCACAGCCACCAGGATCATGCGGTGGCCTTGTGTGCGGCGGCGCGGGCGGCCGGCTGCGGCGACGTCTGGGTGCACGCCATCACCGATGGGCGCGATACTGCGCCGACTGGCGGGGCCGCCTTTCTGAGGAAGTTCCAGGCGGATCTTGAGCCGACCGGGGCGGTGGTGGCCACGGTGATCGGGCGATACTTCGCGATGGACCGCGACAGCCGGTGGGACCGCAACAAGCTGGCGTGGGATGCGATTGTGCTCGGGCGCGGGGCCACGCCGGCGGGCCTGCCGGCGGAGGCGGTGGCGGCGGCGTATGCCTCCGAGCCCCGAGGCGATGAATTCATGCCGCCGATGATTTTTGCCGAGCCGGACCGGCAGCGGGTGCGCGACGGTGATGTGGTGCTGTGGTTCAATTTCCGGGCGGACCGGGCGCGTCAGCTGACCGAGGCGTTCATGGCGCCGGGGTTCGAGGGGTTTGACCGTGAGGTGCGGCCGGCGCTGGGCGGCTATTTCACGCTGACCGAGTACAAGGAGAGCTATGCCGCGCTCGGGGTGAAGGTCATTTTCGGCACCGAGAGCATGGCCCGGATCCTCGGACAGGTCGTGGCCGAGGCCGGGCTGCGGCAGCTGCGCGCCGCCGAGACCGAGAAGTTCCCGCACGTGACCTTCTTCTTCAATGCCGGCAGCGACACCCCGTTTCCGGGCGAAGACCGGTATCTGGCGGTCAGTCCGAAAGAGGTGGCCACCTACGACCTCAAACCGCAGATGAGTGCGCCCGACCTCGCGTTTGAGGTGCGGCGGCGGCTGGCCGACTACGACCTCGTCATCGTCAATTTCGCCAACCCCGACATGGTCGGGCACACCGGGGTGGTCGAGGCCGGCGTGCATGCGGTCGAGACCATCGATCTCGGCGTGCGCCTGCTCGTCGAAGAAACCCTTGCTCTCGGCGGCAAATTGTTCATCACCGCCGACCATGGCAATTGCGAGCAGATGCGCCACGCCGACGGATCACCCCACACCGCCCACACCACGAACCTCGTCCACGGCATCTACGTGGCTGCCGACGCCGCCGGCGTCACCGTGCGGGACGGCATCCTCGCCGATGTGGCGCCCACGCTGCTGGACATGCTCGGGGTGGCCCCGCCGCCGGAAATGACCGGCCGCTCGCTGCTGGTCAGCGCAAAATGAACGGGATGCCCATCGAATCGAGCAGCGCCTTCTCCTCCTTCAGGTAGCGGTCGGCCAGTTTCTCGAACCCGCGGTCGGCGCGGAAGGCGGCGAGGAAGGCGTTGACCTGACCGCGCAGGGAGTCGTTGCCCTTGCCGATGCCGATGGCCCAGCTTTCCTCGACGAACGGCCGCAGCAGGCCCTCGGTGGATTCCGGGTTTTCGCGGGCGTAGGCGAAGATGCTGAGCTGGTCGTAAATGAAGGCATCGGCCCGCCCCTGGGCCACCTCCTGCACGCAGGCCGTCTGCTCCTCGAAAACACTCTTGCGCGCCTGCGGCAGGTTCCGGTCGGCCCACGTCTCACCGGTGGTGGCGCTTTTCACGGCCACCACCCGGCCGGGCGTTTTCAGGTCTTCAACCGATCGGATGGCCGCCCCTTTGCGCACCAGCAGGGCCAGCCCGGTGAAGGCGTAG
>JALRGF010000267.1 GCA_023253495.1 Verrucomicrobiales bacterium | reverse complement strand
GGTGTAGAGCGAATGGATGACGATGTCCAGCAACTGCCGGACCTCCGCCTGGAACGGTTGTTGGGTGGATGGGGACATGGGGTGAGTAAGGAAGAACTCCGCAATCGGGAGGCAGACGACATAGCAGAGGCCGGCTTTCTGTCAAAAGCCGCCGGGACACCGGGGGCGGCGGACGCATGCCGTCGACGATGGCGGCGGACGCGGCGGTGGCAGGGGCGGGTGGAAAACCGGCCGGGGCAGGGCCGGCGCGCGTCATCTACCACGGCCGCAGCTGGCCGGGCACGTCCGGGTATTTCCGCAGCCCGGTGAGCTGGAGAAACGCGCGGCCGAGGAAGAGCGGATTGTTGCGCAGGTAGCGGCGCCACAGGCGTTTCGGCTCCTTGGTCAGCCGGTAGGCCCATTCCAGGCCGGCCTGCTGCAGCGCCGGTGGCGCCTGCGGCACTTTGCCGGCATGGAAATCAAAGGCGGCGCCGACCCCGAACATCAGGGTGGTTTCGAGCTGCGGCAGGTATTGCGCCATGAAGCGTTCCTGTTTGGGGGTGCTCAGGCCGACCCAGAAGCAGTCGGGCCGGGCCGCTGCCACCTGCTCCGCCAGCGCCGCCTTTTCCGCGGCCTCCAGCGGACGGAATGGCGGCGTGAACGTGCCGACCACCTGCAGGCCGGGAATCCGTGCCGTCAGCGCGTCGCGCAAGGCCGCCGCCACGCCGTCGCCGCCCCCGAAAAAAAAGTGCCGCCAGCCGTGCGCCACGCCGTCCTCCAGAACTTTCAGCATGAGGTCCGGACCGTAGACGCGGCGGATCACGGAGGACCCGGCCAGTTTGCCCATCCAGACCATGGGCATGCCGTCGGGGGTGGTCAGGAACGACCGGTTATGGATGTCGAGCAGCGCCGGATCCTCCTGGGATTCGCTGACGCCGTGCACCCCGGTGACGGTCACGTATCCCTGGCGCCGTTCCGCAATCGCCGCGCGGATCTGCTCGAGGGCGAGGTCGTAGTTGATCTCGCTGATTCCGACACCGAGGACGTTGATGCGCTGGGGTGGCTGCATGGGACACTGAATGTGGTGGCGGGGCAGGGGGGCGCGCAACGGCGAAAACTGACCGCTTTTTATCGTCCTTGGCTGACCTGCCGAAGGGCTTCGTAGAGCACGATGCCGGTGGCGGTGGCGAGGTTCAGACTGCGGGCCGCCGGTTCCATCGGGATGGTCAGGCAGCGGTCGGCGTGGGCGGCCAGCAGCGATTCCGGCAGCCCGCGTGTCTCGCGGCCGAAGACGAGGAAGTCGCCGCGCCGGAATGTTTCGGACCAGTACGGGCGAGCGGATTTGGTGGTGAACAAGAAAAACCGTGGTGGCAGGGAGGGGGAGGCGGGTGCCTCCGCCGCCGCCCCGGCCTGCAGGGCGGCGAACGACTCCCAGAGCCGCCAATCGAGGTGCGGCCAGTAATCCAGCCCGGCCCGGGCGAGTGTCCGGTCGTCGATGCGGAATCCCAATGGTTGGACGAGATGGAGGCGCGCTCCGGCGGCCACGCAAAGCCGGCCGATAGCTCCCGTGTTCGGCGGTATTTCGGGTTCGATCAGGACGACGTGAAACGAGGGCGGGGCGCCGGGCATGGTGGGCAGTGAATGGATTTTTCTGCGGTGGGGCGTGGCTGGCAGGGGCCGGTTGTGATCCCGGGTGTGTCCGCCGGCGGCGGAGGGATGGGGAAGCGTCCCTTCAGCGACCGGGCGGTCGGAAATCAGTCTCCGGTGGGCTGCGGTTTGATGAGCAGGACGAGGATGACCGAGAGGACGGCGGCGCTGGCGAAAACGGCAAAGATACCGAAGAGGGGGACATGGTGGTCACGGAGCGCGCCGAATCCCCAGTCGGCGAGGCCGCCGGCGCTGATGCTGACGAGATTCATCAGGCCGTAGCCGGTGGCGCGCAGTTCGGGACGGGTGATCTGGCAGAGGATCGGCATGTTGTTGACATCAAAAAATCCCCAGCCCAGGCCGAAGAGAATGAGGAAGGCGATGGCCACCCAGAGCATGCCGGTCTGCGGAGCGTAACCGACACCGAAGAGCGCGGGAATGATCAT
Organism: Verrucomicrobiales bacterium; assembly: GCA_023253495.1. Lineage (GTDB taxonomy): Bacteria > Verrucomicrobiota > Verrucomicrobiia > Verrucomicrobiales > V1-33 > CAJBME01. Next base: position 3,170 of record JALRGF010000267.1, on the reverse strand, counting down.
CACCATGCCGAGGGCGCTGACGTGGATGCGGCCGCGTTCGGTGTGCCGCATCCGGCGGTCGGCCAGCCACCCGCCGACGAGGGCGCCGATGATCGCGGCGACCTGCCAGAAGAGGGTGGCGGACACCCCGGCTTTGCCCTGACCGATGTTGAACTCGGCCTTGAGGATGGCGGGCATCCAGTCGCGGACCACCCAGCCGGCCAGCGCCGGCAGCGTGAAGTACAGGACCAGCAGGATGAAGGAGGAATTGCCCAGCAGGGCGGTGAGCGAGCGGAGCGGTCCGGCCGCGGGCGCGGCACCGGGGTGGTCGCGGCGGACATCGCGCAGAAGGAAAGCGAGCGGCACGGCATAGAGCATGCCGACGACACCGCAGACGTCGAACGCCCAGCGCCAGCCGAGGGACGGGCTGTCGGCGACGTACCCGCCGAAGCCGCCGGCGATGACGCCGCAATAAATGCCCATCTGATGCAGGCTGACGGCGCGCGAGCGGGTCGGGCCGGCATGGTGATCGGAGATGAGCGCGAGGGCGGCCGGAATGTAAAAGGCTTCGCTGATGCCCATGAGCGAGCGCGCCCAGAGCAGCTCGGAATACGACGAAACGTGGCCGGTCCACCAGGTCACGGCCGACCACGCGAACAGGCTGCCGCAAATGGTGTAGCGCCGCCCGAAGCGGTCGGCGAGCCATCCGCCGACCGGGCTGAGAAACGCATAGACCCATTTGAACTGGCCGAGCATGCGGCCCCAGTTCGCCTCCGACCCGATGTCCGGAATGTCCGTCATCACGGAGAATTTCATGGCCGCGAGCATCTGGCGGTCGAGGTAGTTGAGCAGCGCCACCGGCACGAGCAGGGCCACGATGAGCCATGGGTTGCGGAGGAGCGACGGAGCGGCGGATGCAGTCATGGATGGCGGGGGAAAAACGACCAGACATCGGGCGAGCGCACGCCGGGGCGCACCTCGCCGCTCGGCAGGATGTGGCGTCCGAGCCATTCGACGCACGGCACGGTGACGCGCGGGGCGGGCGTGGCGCCGGCCTCACGCCAGCGGTCGCTGACCGGATCGTAGGCCAGGATGGTCCCGGGAAAGCCCGGGTGTTTTTCCGGCGGGGTGAATCCGGCGAGCGAGCCGTCGTCGCCGGAAACCAGCAGCAGCGAGCCGTTCACCCATGGCGCGGGTGAGGGAGCGGCCACGCTCGGCCGCGGCAGGTCCGCGAGCCGCCGCCAGCCGTGGTCCGCGTGGTACGACCACGCCTCGCGCAGGTACTCGCGCTTTGGCTTGCCGTCCGGCGACGCGTCGAGCGCGGCCCCGCCCCAGACAAACCACCGGCCGTCGTGGGCGGCGGCGGTGGCGAGCAGTCGCCCGCGGGCGGGCAGCGGGGGCAATTCCCGCCAGGCGGGCCGATCCGCGGCCAGATCAAGGGCGAAAGCGCGGTGGGTGGCTGATTGTTCGCCGGGGGCTTCGGAGCCGGTGCCGACGCAGAGCGTCGTGCCGACAACCGCCCCGCAGGCGTTGGCCAGGGCGATCGGCAGGGGAGGGAGCGGATGCGTCTGCAGCGCCCCCTGCGTCCACGAAAGACGGAAGACGTCGGCATAATGCGCCGTGGTGTCGCTGCCGCCGACGCAGATCACGCCGTCCGGGGTGCTCACGCTCACGCCGTACGCGAGCGGTCGCGGCAGGCGGCCGGCTTCGCGCCATGGGCCGTCCGGTTTTTCCAGCACCCGGACGCGGTCGTGCCAGACCTTGGCGCCTCCTTCCCAGGGCGGGCGATCGGGGACATTGGCGCCGCCGCCAACGATCAACACGTCGCCATGAACACCGGCAAAGGGCGCGGCCACGCCATGCGCATCCGGCAGCGGCGGCAGTCGCTCCCACGCCACGCCGCCGCCGCGCGCGACGACAGCGCACAGGCAGAGGACGGCAGCCAGGCGGATCATGCGCGCATCCTGAGGAGAAATGCGGCCGGCGGCAATCGCGGAGTGCGGCGCCGCGAGGATCGACAGGCTTGAGCGCCTTCTGAATCGTGCGGTGGACTAAAGCCCGCGCTCTCCGAGCCACGGGCGCGGGCGGCGGATGGTCGGTTTGAGGCCGAAGGTTTTGACGGCTTTTTCGTGGAGGTGGCCGACGACTTCCTCCACCGAATCGGTGATGTGGAGGAGTTTGAGGTCGTCGCGCGAGATGGTGCCGGTGCGGGCCATGGTGTCGAGCATGGCGATCTGTTCGCTCCAGTATTCTTTGCCCATGAGGATGACGGGAAAGTCGTCGAGCTTGCCCGTCTGGATCAGGGTGAGCGACTCAAAGAGTTCGTCGAGGGTGCCGAAGCCGCCGGGCAGGACGACAAAGGCATAGCTGTACTTGATGAGCATGACCTTGCGGACGAAGAAGTACCGCAGGGTGACAAAGCGGTCGAGGTACGGGTTGGCCGTCTGTTCGAAGGGCAGGGCGATATTGCAGGCGACCGAGCGGCCGCCGACGTCCTTGGCGCCGCGGTTGCCGGCTTCCATGATGCCGGGACCGCCGCCGGTCATGACGGTGAACCCCATTTCCGCGGCGGCCGCACCCACCCGGCGGGCCATCTGGTAATGCGGGTCGCTTTCCGGGGTGCGCGCCGACCCGAAAATCGTCACGCAGGGGCCGACGAAATGCAGGGTGCGGAACCCGCGGAGCAGGTCCCACATCACCTTGAGCACGGTGACGGCCTCGCCGGTGCGCGACTGCGGTCCGGTGAGCAGGTAGCGGTCGGCCACCGGAGGCAGAAACATCCGGGCGGGGTCGTGGGGTGGAAGTTCACTCATCGGATTACTGAGGCGGAGGACGCGGCACACTCAAGCGCGAAGGAGAACCGCGGAGCGCGGGCCCAGGGGCCCACCCTCACCGGCCCCTCGCGCGGCAGGCTGTGGTGAAGCCCGTGGCGATCGACGGGTGGAGTCCATCCGGTGGGGCACCGACGGTGTCGCCCGGTCCGCCACCGCCGGTTCACGCCGGAGACGCCGGCTCTTCGCGTTCCTCAATGACCGCGTGTTTTTTGAGCTCCTCGACCAGCTGCCGGCTTTTTTCCTGCTGATCCTCGGCGATCAGCCGGTCGCGCACCTCGGCGCGCACCTCATCGAACGGTCGGGGGACCGGCGGCCGGCGCCCGGTGCACTGGGCGAGGTGCAGCCCGAAGTAACTCG
>JALRGF010000205.1 GCA_023253495.1 Verrucomicrobiales bacterium | reverse complement strand
CATGCCGCTCTCTATCGATCGTCATGGCGGTCTCCGCAAGCGCGGTTGGAGGTCGACGCCGGCCGGATTCCGGAGAAGGATGAGCGACGCCGCGCCGGCACCGGTGCGGCGTGTGTGTCCCCATGGATGAGTTGCCGTTGTTTTCTCCGGGGCCCGCCCGGTCGGAGCGCTGGGAACGCCTGCGGGCCGGTGTGGCCCGGCTCGCGGGGGAGGGGATTCTTCTCGGCACTTCCTCCTGGAAATACCCCGGATGGATCGGGTGGCTCTACGAGCGCGACCGCTATCTGACGCGCGGGCGGTTTTCCGAGGCCCGTTTCCGGCGCGAGTGTCTGCGGGCGTATGCGGAGGTTTTTCCGGCGGTCTCGGTCGATGCCGGCTACTACGCGTTTCCCACTGCGGAAACCGTGAACAGCCTGCGGCGTCTGGCGGGCGACGGCTTCCGGCTCTCTTTCAAGGTGACCGATGAAATCACCATGCGCCGGTTTCCGCGACTTGACCGCTTCGGGGCGCGGGCCGGCCAGGAAAACCCCCGGTTTCTTGATGCGGACCTGTTCCGGCGGGCCTTCCTGGCACCGCTGGAACCGCATCGACATCAGGTCGGGGTCCTGATGTTCGAATTCGCCCGTTTTGCCCCGGGTACCTGGTCTTCGCCCTCGGAGTTCGCCGACGCCCTCGACCGCTTTTTTGCCGGGCTGCCCGGCGGCTGGTCCTGCGGGGTCGAACTGCGCAACCCGGAACTCCTGCATCCCGATTACCTCGCGGCGCTCGCCCGCCACGGCATCGCCCATGTCCTCAATCAGTGGCAGGCCATGCCCTCCGTCGGTGAACAACTCAAGGTCCCGGGCATCCTGACCACCGACTTCACCGCCGCCCGGTTCCTCCTCAAACCCGGCCGCTCCTACGAGGAGGCCGTCCGCCTGTTCTCTCCCTACGACCGCCTCCGCGAACCGCTCCCCGAGGCCCGCGCCGCCGCCCGCCAGCTCATCGACACCCTCCGAAGCCGCCCCCGCCCGCCCCAGCGGCCGTCCTTCATCTTCGTCAACAACCGCCTCGAAGGCCACGCTCTCGAAACCATCCTCGCGCTGGTCAGCCCCTGATTCCCCGCTCATTGCGCCACTGCGGCCATCACCCGGAGGGCGCTGTCCGCCTGGCTTTGACCGGAAGACCGCGGCGGCCTCCGGGCCGGGGGTGCCCATCTGCAGGCCGCTTCCCTGGTTTCCCCGCCGACCCCGAAGACCCCGTTGCAAAGGCCGGTGATTCCCATATGGATGAACGCGGAGGTATGACGCCCTGACGCCTCTCCGCTGCCGGTCTTCGCCTCCACCCCGTTTTTCCGCATCATGTCCGCAACCAAAAAAGGCATCATCCTCGCCGGGGGCGCGGGCACGCGCCTGGATCCGCTGACGCGCATCGCGTGCAAACAGCTCCTGCCGATCTACGACAAGCCGATGATCTATTATCCGCTGGCCACCCTCATGCTGGGCGGTCTGCGCGACATCCTGATTATCTCCACCCCGAAGGACACGCCCGCCATCGAAAACCTCCTGAGCGACGGGGCATCACTCGGGATTTCCATCCGCTACGCCGTACAACCCGAACCCAAGGGCATCGCCCAGGCTTTCCTCATCGGCGAATCATTTCTCAACGGCTCCGGAGCCTCCCTGATCCTCGGCGACAACATTTTTTACGGGAAACTCGATTTTTATCGTGAGGCGCTCCAGCAAACGGATGGAGCAACGGTCTTCGGATATCACGTCCGCGACCCCGAGCGTTTCGGGGTGGTCGAGTTCGACAAAAGCGGCAAGGTGCTCAGCCTTGAAGAAAAACCGAAACATCCCAAGAGCGGCTACGCCGTGCCGGGATTGTACTGCTATGACCACACGGTGGTCGAGCGGACCAAGGCGCAGGCCCCCAGCGCCCGCGGCGAACTGGAAATCACCGATCTGAACATCAGCTATCTGCGGGAACAAGCCCTCCACGTCAAGCTGCTCGGCCGCGGCATCGCCTGGCTCGACACCGGCACCCCCGCCAGCCTGCTCGAAGCCGGCAATTACATCGCCACCGTGGAACGCCAGCAGAATTACAAAATCGCCTGCCTCGAGGAAGTCGCCTTCAACCGCGGATTCATCAACGCCACCCAGTTCGAAAATCTCATCGGCACCACCCGCAACCCCGATTACCGGCACTACCTGGAAAGTGTGCTTGCCGAGTCCAACGGAGGGTGACACCGGCGATGCCGAACCGACCGACGGCGCGTGGGGGCCGCCCGCGCTTCGAGTCGCTCCTGCCGTCACCCGTCGGTCACGCCATCAGGGAGGACCGGTGACGATGGCGCAGCACGGTACCTGATTTGCTGACCACCCAGCGGAAAGTCGAGCGCAGACCGAGCTTGTCCGGCCGGTTCCATTCGATGAGGGCGGTTCCTTCGTCGGCGGAGAGAACGATCCTGGGATGATCCAGTTCGGCCCGGCACGCTTCGGCGCGGGTGCGCTGGGCGAGGTCGAGGGTTTCGGGATCGACGGCGAGCACCTGCAGGCGAAACCCGGCGAGATCGTTCCAGAAGCGATCCGGCACCGGGGTCGGACGGTCATCCCAGCGCAGATCGAAGGCGGTGATGACCGTGATGCCGGGAGTAAAACCGGAAACCAGCGGCCGGCCGCGCAGCGAATACCCGACCAACGCTCCGGCTTCCCGGACTTCATCCAGCTCCTCCTCCCCCGGCCTGGCCAGAGTGACCTCCAGAACGAGCCGGCCTTCGGAAGAGACGGCCCGGAAGTGCTCGACCTCATTGACCATCGGCCACCAGAGCTCCACCGGATCATCGGCCGGGTCCATGGCTGCTGCGGTCAACGGGGCGGCCAAGCCGGCGCGGGCGAGGAAGGATCGGCGGTTCATGGGCGGGTGGGGGCAGGGGACATCAGGCCGGGAATCGCCCGGGCCGACTGCGCATACTGATCAAAAGTCGGAAATCTTTCAGTAAAAAAAGAAAAAATCCGATGGCTGGCGGCTGCCCCGCCCCGCAGTTGCGCGACCGGCGATCCTCCGTCATGGTACCTGTCCCGTTCGCATGAGTCCCCCAGCCCCGAGCCCCAATGGCGATATCCTTTTCGCCTTTCTCAGCATCGTGCTGGAGGGCGCCCCGTATCTGCTGCTCGGAACCATCATCTCCGGATTCATCGACGCGTATCTGCCGTCCAACGCCATGGACCGGCTGCTGCCGAAACGGCCTCTCTTCGCCATCCTCGTCGCCGGTCTGCTCGGCGGATTTTTTCCGGTGTGCGAGTGCGCGGTGGTGCCGGTGATCCGCCGGCTTCTGAAAAAAGGCCTGCCGCTGAGCTGCGCGGTGACCTACATGCTGTCGGCACCGATCATCAATCCGGTGGTGGTCCTGAGCACACTTTCCGCTTTCAAGGGGCAGAATCCGGTGTTCATGACGTGTTCACGTCTTCTCATGGCCTACATCGCCACCGTCATCGTCGGTCTGGTGGTGAGCCGGCTGCGCGTCGACCGTGTCCTGCGCGACCATGTCATGGCCGAGGGCGACACCGCTCATTCCCACGCCCACGGATCCCACGACCAGCGGGTGATGCACGCCCTCCGGGTCGCCCGGATCGATTTCCTCGACACCGCCCTGTATTTTGTCATCGGCGTGCTCATCACCTCGGTTTTCAACACCCGGCTGGTCGTGCTGCCAGAAGCCCAGGGGGCGATCGCCACGCTCAGCGGCAACGACTGGCTGGCGGTGCCCGGCCTGATGGGCCTCGCCTTCGTGCTCTCGCTCTGCAGCACGACCGACGCATTCATCGCCGCCTCGCTCGCCGGGTTCTCGTGGATCGCCCGGCTCGCGTTTCTCGTCTTCGGGCCGATGGCGGACCTGAAGCTCATCTTCCTGTATTCCAGCGTCTTCAAAAAGGCGTTTGTGGCGCGCCTGATCGCCGGGCTTTTTGTCCTCATCCTTCTGCTGTCCGCCGTCTGGAAATACGCTGCCCCACCCCTGCTCCAACTGATCCATGGCCCTGCCGTCTGATCACCGCCACCCCACCGGGCCTGATGCCGGAGACGACCATACGCATGGTCCCGGATGCTGCGGGCATAACGCGCCCCACCACGCCGCGGAACACGCACACGATCACGGGCCGGCCCACGCCGTGTTCCGGCCGGCCGCCGCCGCTTTTCCCTGGACCCGCATCATCCCCTGCTTCCTGCTCCTGCTCTGGGGCGGCGTGATGATCTATTATTTCGCCAGCGGGCGGGTCGTCCACTACCTCACCGGTTTCGGCGGCTTCCGTGTCCAGGCGCTCCTCTGCGGCCTGCTCCTCTGTGTCATGGCCGCCTTCGAACTGCTGGTGCGCCCGCCCCGGGAAGAAGACCACGATCACGATCACGGCCACGGCCACGGCCATGAGCATGAGCATGAGCATGACGAAGCCGGCGGCTGCACCGGCTGCGGCGGGGATCACGCGACGGAGGATCATGCGCATGCGGCTCCCGGAGGCTGGCTGGCCAAGGCGGTGACTTTTCTGGTACTGGCTCTGCCGTTGAGCGCGGCCGCCCTCTATTCGCCCGACCGTTACAGCGACCAGTTTTTCATCAACAAGGCCAATGCCGTGACCAGTGCCGGCGCCAGCGCCTTGTCCGGCGGCGGGATCGACCTCGCCAAACGCGCCGGCAAAGCGCGCCCGCTGCCCGGCGCCGCGACCACCGCTGTGCCCGACGGATCCGCCCCCGCCAATGCCAATGCCTTCACCGTGCAGGAACTTGAGCGCCTGAGCGGCGGGCGCACCCCCGACGGAAACATCCCGCTGCAGCTCGTCGAGCTTTTCTACATGCCGGCCCAGACACGCGATGTGCAGGAGGTCGTCTCCACCCAGGTGGTCGAGACCACCGGACAGGCGATCAAGGACAAGCAGGATCCGACCAAGATGCGGCTCTTCCGTCTGATGATGACGTGTTGCGCGGCCGATGCCCGCCCGGTTTCCATACCGGTGGAGTTCGAGGCGGCGCCACCGGAGTGGCGCGAAATGGGATGGTACAAGGCGACCGGCAAAATCGAATACCGCCAGATCAACGGCACGCCGACGACGGTTTTCAAGGCGACCGGCCTGACTCCGAGCAAACCGCCGCGCCAGCAGATGATGTATTGAAGGCTGTGACGGGCCGATGCCTGCTGCCGGGGCTCAGCCCGCGCTGGGCAGCATGCGCACCGGCTTGGGCCCGAGGGGAAGGTGAATGGTGATGCGGGTGCCTTTGTTTTCGGCGCTTTCGATGGCGATTTCGCCGCCGTGCTCGCGGACGATGCGTCGCACAATGAGCAGTCCGAGGCCGGTGCCTTTTTCCTTGGTGGTGTGGAACGGCTCGAAGAGGTGGCCCATCTGTTCCGGGGGGATGCCGGTTCCGGTGTCGTTGACGGTGACGATGATCTGGTACTCCCCGAGGTCGCTCCGGATGGTGATCCGGCCACCCGGCGGGGTGGCCTGGGTGGCGTTGCGGATGAGGTTGTAGAACGCCTGCTTCATCTGCCCGGGATCGACCCGCAGCAGCGGCAGGTCGGCCCGCAGTTCCAGCTTGAGGGTGAGCCGCCGGTCGGCGATCTCGGGCTCGAGAAAACGTGCCGCGTCACGGATCAGCTGATTGAGGTCCTCGGACTCGAGCTGCGGGCGGGTCGGCCGGATGGCCGAAAGGAACTGCGCGATGATGAAGTCGAGGCGTTTGATTTCGCCGCGCGCGATTTCCAGCTGATCGCGCACGGCATCATGAACCTGGGGAGAGGACTTGCGCAGTTTCCGCTCGAGGAGCTGGAGATGGATGTTGAGCGAGTTGAGCGGATTTCCCAGTTCGTGGGCCACGCCGGCAGCCAGCAGGGTGAGGGCGTTGAGGCGTTCGGATTCGATCTTTTCCTCGGTGAGGCGGCGCGTCTGGGTGAGGTCCCGCACCAGCAGCACAAAGCCGAGCGATTCATCGTCCTCGGGCCCGGGCCGTTCGCCCTCGTCGGTGATGGGGGCGAGGTACAGGTTGAGGAAGCGGCTTTCGGGATAAAAAAGCTCAAAATCGCGGCTGACCGCTCGTGCGCCGTCGGTCACCAGACCCGTCCACGACAGACCCGGAATGATATCGGCGAGGGTGCGGCCGACAGCTTCCGCCGGCTCCACGCCGAAGAGGCGACCGGCCGCCCGGTTGACAAAGGTCGCCTGTCCATCCGGAGTCAGAATGATCACTCCCTCCTGCAGAGCCTCAAAGACCTTCTCCAGAAACCCCTTTTCCCGGATCAGACGCAGCAGCACCGATTGCACCTGGTCCGGACTGACCCGGTCCAGGCGGTCGAGCAGTTTGTCGAGAAAACTCGGTGTCATGTCACTCGGTGAAAAACGGGTTGCCGGTCCGCTCGTCGGCCACCGTGGTCAGCCCGCCGTGCCCGGGCAGCAGCACCGTGTCGCCAGGCAACGAAAACAGTTTTTCCCGGATCCCGGCCAGCAGCCCGGCCGCATTGCCGCCCGGGAAATCGGTGCGCCCGATCCCCCCCGCAAAAACGGTGTCCCCGCAGAAACAACGGGCGGAAGCCGCATGATAAAAACACACGCTGTCCGGCGAATGCCCGGGCACATGCAGCACCCGGAACGACTCGCCCGCCACCTCCAGCACCTCGCCGCACCCGCGGCCCGGCCCGCCCAGCTCATGGGTCACCACGTAGGGCGCGATCTCCAGCTCCCAGCCGGCCATCTGCGAGACCAGGCGGTTGAGCCACAACTCCGGCGTGGGCTGCGACCACGCCACCACCGGGCAGCCGTGATCCGCCACAAGGCGCGCGGCATCCATCACATGATCGAAATGCTGGTGCGTCAGCAGCAGGGCGTCGACCCGCACCCCGAGCCCGCGCAGCCACGCCGCACAGTCCTCCGGCGCGTCGACCAGCAGCCGCCGTCCGCCGGTGTTCAGCAGGTAGGCATTGGTCTGGCAGAATCCGCCGGTAAATACATCCCAAGTCATCCCGGGATCATGCGGCGCTCCGGCCGCGAGGCAAGCGGCAGGCCTCACGCCTCACGCGCCATGACCCGTGGCGCGGGCGGCAACGCCTCCAGGAATACCCTTCCGTATTGTTTGGTGAGAATCCGGTTGTCGAGAATCACGGCAATGCCGCGGTCCTGACCGGTGCGGATGAGCCGGCCCACGCCCTGGCGCAGTTTGAGCACCGCCTCGGGCACCGAGTACTCCATGAACGGATTGCCGCCGCGTTCCTCGATCGCCTCCAGTCGTGACGCCGTCACGGGATGGTCGGGCACGGCAAAGGGAAGACGCGTGATGATGACGTTGGACAACGCCTCGCCGGGAACATCGACCCCGGTCCAGAAGCTCTCAGTGCCAAACAACACACTGGACACATTTTCGCGGAACTCCCGGATTATCTGGTGACGCGGCTTGCCCGTGCCCTGGACCAGCAGCTCCCACCCGTGCCGCGCACAAAACCCGTGGAGCCGCCCGGCCATCGTCTGCAGCATCCGGTAACTGGTGAACAACACAAAAGCCCGGCCCTGCGACATCAACAGGTAATGGGCAATCCATTTCTCCAGCGCCTCCTCAAATCCCGGGGCCGATGGCTCCGGCATCGACGGCACCAGATGCAGCGTCATCTGCCGCGCATAGTCAAACGGACTGCCGATGCGCAGCGCCTCCACCTCGTCCGCCCCGACCCGGTCGCGAAAATACCGCAGATCCGCTTCACCCATCCCCAGCGTCGCACTGGTCAGCAGGCACGAACGGCCCCGGCTGAACAACATCGACCGCAGCGCATCGGAAACATCAATGGGCGCCGTGCGCAGGGCCAGCGATTCGGACGGACCACCGGATTTTTCCACCCAGTAAACGTGCTCTTCGAGGTCCTGGTCGAGAAACTGCCGGATGCCCACCCGTGTTTCCGACAGCCGCCGCCGGGATTCCTGCAGCTCGGTCTTGCTCGCGCTGTCGGGCATCGTTTCACTGATTTCCGCCAGGCGCTTTTCCAGGGCCAGCAGCGCCGCCGCCGCCGAGTGCTCGACCAAACCGGCGGACCGCACCCGGAACTCCCGCGCCGGACCGCGGAACACACAGGCCCTTTCCACCTCGCCAAAAAAATCATCGAGAGCCGCGCCCAGCGCCACGCACAGCCGCACCCCGTCGGCATCGGCCGCCGCGGTCAGCAGTCCCTTGCGGGTCCGCGTGTTGTAAAGACGGGTCAGCTGGAAGCGCAGCCCGCTCTGGGACAGATTGAGACCGAGCTGGCGGGCGGCCACGTTTTCCAGCGTGTGCGCCTCGTCGATGACCAGGAAATCGTTCGGAAAAAGAAAACTGTCCCCGCCCGGCAGGGGATCGGTATCCTCGGCCGCGGCCATCAGCGTGAAGAGCAGGGTGTGGTTGAGGACGACGACGTGGGCCTCGGCAATCTGCTTGCGGGCCTCCTGGTAAAAGCAACCGCCCCGGGCCCCGCAGAAACGCGCCGTGCAGGCGTGCGGCTCGCTGCAGACCTGCGTCCAGACTTTGGGATCAGGAGAAAACGGCAGGGTGCTGAGGGTGCCGTCGGCCGTCGTGCGCGACCACTCGCGGATCTCCCGCAGCTCCTGCAGCTCCCCGCTGGTGAACAGATCGTCGGCCGAACGCAGCGCACGCTCAAGGCGCGTCGGGCACAGGTAGTTGCCTCGCCCCTTCAACAGCACCGCCTTGAAGGTCGGGACCGCTCGCCCGCCGCCCAGCAGGCTCTGGACAATCGGTATGTCCTTCCCCATCAACTGCTCCTGCAGATTGATGGTATGGGTAGAGAGCACCGCCTTGCGTCCCTTTTCCAGCGCGTGGACCACCGCCGGCAGCAGGTAGGCCAGCGATTTGCCGACCCCGGTGCCCGCCTCGACGACCAGGCACCGGTCGCGCTCCAGCGCGGCCGCCACCCGCACCGCCATCTGCTGCTGCTCGGCGCGGTATTCGAAGTTCTCCGAACGCGAGAGCAACCCGTGGTCCGAAAAGACCTCGTGGATGCGCTCGGAGAGCGGCGCTCTGGTTTCGGCCGACATACAACCGGCACCCTGAAACGCGGGCCGGGAGCGTCGAGACGAATTATCTGGCAACCGGTCTTTCACCCGGCACCCTGCTCGCATGCTTTCTCCGCATTCCGGCCGCGGCCCGCGCCGCCGGCGCTCCGGTTGGCCGGCCGTCGCCGGCGGCGCCGTGCTGTGTTACGTCGCCTCCTACGTCGCTTTCTCCAGCTGGGGCCAGTTCGTGTCGCCACCCGGAGATCCGCGCGCCCGGCCGCAGTGGGCGCCGGGCGAATTTTACGATTTCACCACCGGCCGATGGAATCGCAGTCACACCGTCGTCTACGCCCCGCTGCTCTGGCTTGACCGCCGCTGGTGGCACCGGTCGCCGCCCTAGTGCCGCGGGGCGCCGACCACCTGTTCAGCCATTTCCGCCTTCTGCTGGGCCAGCATGCGGTCGGCCACCTCGGTGATCATCTCCTCGAGCAGGAAACGCAGGTGGCTGCCGGGGCGGAAATCACTGGGCGCAATGTGCTTGACCCGGTTGGCATGGGTGCTGAGCTGGTAGCACTTGCGGAAGCTGCCGCGGCCGGCGTCCTGGGAGTTGTAGACGGCAATGGCCTGGCCACCGTACTGCCTGACCACCGTGAAACACGGCACGTCGGTGGGACCGTCTCCGAGATAGATCATGTTCGGAAAGGGAATGCGGCGCAAGTGGGCCGGCATGTGGTCGTTGACGTCCTGACTCGGCGCGGTCAACCCCTTGTTGATGCGGAAAAGGTACTGGGTCTTCTGGGTGTGGCTGATGACCCGTTTGGGAAAGGTGATGCGGCCCTCCGCATCCTCGGCAAACTCACAGCCGAATACCGCCGTCATGAACGGCGCCAGCCGCGATCCGTCGATCAGCACCTTCAGCCCCGAACTGACAATGTAATGCTCCAGACGGATGTCCATGGCCCGGTGCGCCGGCGTCAGCACCCTCTCCAGCTCCCCGAAAATCTCCGGCACCCCGGGAAAAAAGCGCAGCCCCGCCCCCAGCGCGCGCAGCTGCGCGTTGGTCGGCCGGTCAAGGCTCAGGTAATCCAGCAGCACTTTCAGATAGGCCAGCTCGTTGTCGTAGCCCTCCCCAGCCACCAGCGCCTGGCACTTCTTCCAGAACGGCTCCGGTTTGATCCCGAAGTGCGGGAACATCACGTCGTCCTGCATGTACGTGGGGCTCAGTGTCTGATCGTAATCGTAGACGAGGCCGATGATGTTTTGCGGGGCGGACACGGGAAAGAGGATGAAACACTCGGGAGATCGCGCCACAATGATGTCGATGACTCGTCGGCGCTTCCTCGGGGGACTCTCCGCGCTCACGCTCTCCGCGCAAGCACGGGAGCCGCTCACCCCGCAGCGCCGCGAATACGTCGCCCCCCACATGGGCACCCTCTGGCGGCTCGTTTTCTTCGAGGACGATGACGCCCGCGCCCGCCACGCCCGCGATACCGCCTGGAACCGCCTCATCGAACTCAACGCCCGCCTCTCGGACTATCTCGACGACAGCGAGCTCTCGCGGCTTTCGCGAGACGGCCGGCTGGTCGCACCCAGCGGCGACCTGCGCCGCGTCCTGACCGCCGCCCGCCAGCTGTCCGAACAGACCGGGGGCGCCTTCGATGTCACCGTCGGTCCGCTCGTCCAGCTCTGGCGAACCGCCCGCCGGGAAAAACGTCTGCCCGAAAGTGCCACCCTGGCCGCCGCCCGCGCTCTCGTCGACTGGCGCGCCGTCGAGGTGACCGCTGAAGCCGCTGTCTTTCACACGCCCGGCGGCCGCCTCGACCTCGGGGGTATCGGCAAGGGGTTTGCCCAGGATGAGGTGCTGCGCCGGCTCCGCGAAGAGCATGGGATCCGCGCCGCGCTCATTGACGCCGGAGGCGGGGTCTCCGTGGGCGACCCGCCGCCGGGACAGGACGCCTGGAGCGCCAGCATTGCTTCCCCGGGGGATTCCCCCGGCAGCGGTAACACCCTCGAACTCCGCCATCAATCGCTCGCCACCAGCGGCGACGCCCGGCAGTTCGTGGAAATCGACGGGATCCGCTATTCGCATATTGTCGACCCAGCTACCGGCCTCGGCCTGACCAGCGCGGTGCAGGCCAGCGTGGTGGCCGCTGACGGTGCCACCGCCGACGCCCTGGCCACCGCCTTCTGCGTCCTCGGGGAATCGAAAACGCGCGCCTGGCTCAAAGAGCATCCGCTGGCCGAGGCCCGGATCCAGTCGGTCACCGGTGACGGACTTGCCCGGACCTGGGAATCGAGCGGATTCTCCCGTCTCTCCCGCGGCTCCTGAAATCCGACCGGACCCGGAACCCGCAGGGAAAGCCAAAGGAAGCTACCACCTCCAAGGGATCCTCTCACGCCTGCATTCCCGCTTGCCACTCGCAAGCCCCGTGGATTAGTCGACCTTGGCCCAGGATCATGGCGCGTCTCATCTTCCAGCTCGGAAACGGGAAAACCGTGGATTTTGATCTCTCCGCGGCAGTCGTCACGTTGGGACGCTCCAACAGTAATGACATCGTCATCAACAACGCCTGGATTTCCTCCCATCACGCCCGCTTCGAACGGTCCGGCGGTTCCATCGAGGTCACCGTACTCGGCACCCTCCACGGCATCCCCCTCAAGGAATACAAACGCGTCGGCGGCGACTACACCGTCACCGATCTGGATTCGCACAACGGGGTGACGGTCAACGGAAAAAAAATCCGCTCCCAACAACTCCGGTCCGGCGACATCATCGCCTTCGGCCAGTTGGAAGCACTCTTCGAGGACAGCCCGGCGGCCGCCACGGACGCCCCAATCACTCCACGCGCCGGCACCACCGGCGGCTTGACCCTGGACCCCCAGCCGGAGACCGACCCGGATCCCGCCACCCCCACCAACCAGCCGCCACCAGCGCAAAAGCCCAAGCCAAGCCCCACTTCCCCACACCTCCCCGTTGCCACACCCGCCAGCCCGCCCGCGGTCCCCCCACCCGTCACCAACCCGCCTGCCACCGAGCCCGCCACTCCCGTGGCCAAGGGGCTTCCCGTCACGCCCCCACCCTCGCCTCCCGCTCCGGCCGTCGTCGCGCCCAGCACCAAACCCGCTGCCACCGCTGCTCCCGCTGCCACCGCTGCCGCCGCTGCCGCCGCGAAAACACTCGCCACACCGGGTACGCCGCTCACGCCAGTCACGCCAGTCACGCCAGT
>JALRGF010000159.1 GCA_023253495.1 Verrucomicrobiales bacterium | reverse complement strand
AAACGCGCGAACGCATCAAGGACCTGATCCCTCCGCTGGCCATCACTGCGGACACCCGGCTCGTGCTCGTCAATGCCGTCCACCTGAAGGCCCCGTGGGCCCGCAAATTCGACTATGAGCCCGGAGCCCCGTTCCACGTCAACGGCACGGAACAGATCACCACCCCGGGCCTCTTCCAGGAAGGCGCTTACGGATACCTCCCGCTGCCCGGCGGCGCGGCCGTCACCGTCCCGTACGCCGACGGCGGACTGCACTTCGTGCTGTTCGTCCCCGAAGCCCGCGACGGCCTCGCCGCCATGGAAAAATCCCTCACCCCGGAAACCCTCGCCGCCGCCGCCAAGGCGAAAACCCGCACGGTCAAACTCCACTTTCCCTCGTTCAGGCTCAATCCCGGTCGCGTCCTGCTGTCGAAAAACCTCATCGCCATGGGCATGCCCAGCGCCTTCGATGTCCCACCCGGCAGCGCCGATTTCTCCGGCATGGCCCCGCGTCAGCCCGGCGACTCCCTCTGCATCGGCGAGGTCGTCCATCAAGCGTTCATCGCCGTCGACCAACAGGGCACCGAAGCCACCGCCGCCACCGCCGTCATCACAGAACGCATGGTCGCCCGTCAGTCCGAGCCGCTCGAAGTGCGGGTCGACCGCCCCTTCGCCTTCGCCATCCAGCACGTGCCCACCGGGGCCTGCCTGTTCCTCGGCCGCGTGACCGATCCCCGGTGAGCCGAAGCGGCGGCACGGCCGGCACCCCCCGCGCCACCCGTCACCCGCCACCACACAGGGCACCCTCCCGTCCTGCCCGCACCGTCAGGGCCCGCCCGCCCGTTTCATCGCCTCGTCCAGGCTGATCGGCCGGTCGCTGAACATGCCCGGGGTATAGCCCTCGGGGATTTCCAGCGCCGGATTGCTGATGCCGACGAGCCGCCACGTCCACGGCCACCATCCCTCCTTGCGCCAGTGGAACGTGAACGGCTGGTCGAGGCGGCGCGCCAGCGAGAGCATCATTTCCCCGACCGGCGTCATCGACCGTCCGTCCAGCCGCATCACGGTGGTCATCGTGATGCCGCCGTCACCCGTGTCCGCGCAGACCGGATCCACCCACTCGACGCGCAGAGTGAGGAACTGGCGGCTGATGTCGCGCAGGGCCGAGCCGATCTGGTCGCGGTCCATGCCCCACTGGTCGCGGTAGGACGCCGACACCATATGCCCAGCCTTGGCCGAGCGTCCGTCAGCCAGTGCCCGGCGGAAGCCCTCGGCCCGGTGGCGCACCTGGCTTTCCGCCGTCAGCCCCTGCGACATCACCCAGGCGACGAAGGCCGCCAGCTGCAGGGCGGCCAGCCAGCGCCACGAACGGCGCAGAAACCCGAGGGTGGCGTAAAGCATGATCCGTTTTTCGGTTGTGCGGTGAGGGCGTGCAAGCCCATAGTCGTCCATGAAAGAACGGTTCAGGCAGAACGTGGCGGCGCTGCTGGTGGATGCGCAAGGACGCCTGTTGATTTGCGAGCGCAAGGACTTCGCCAATTCCTGGCAGGTGCCCCAGGGCGGCATCGACCGGGGTGAGTCGCCCGGCGAAGCGCTCCAGCGTGAACTCGACGAGGAACTCGGCCTCGAACCGCATCATTACAAAATCCTCCGCCGCCAGGGCGGCTACCGGTACCGGTTCCCGCCCGGCTCCAAGGCGCTCCGCAACTTCGCCGGCCAGGAACAAACGTACTTCCTGTGCAAAATGCTCGCGCCCGACAGCGAAATCCGGCTCGACAAACACAAACCGGAATTCGTCCGCTGGAAATGGATCGAACCGGAAGCCTACGATTTCGCCTGGCTGCCGCCGTTCAAACACCCGGTCTATCGCGCCGTCTTCCGCGATTTTTTCGGGCTCGGCGAAGACGAAACGGCCGCTTCCGGCGGCTCTCCGGCGGCCACACCGGTTTCCTGAAGCGCGCCATGTCCGCCGGGCGACCGGTCCGGCGGTTGAGGCCGCTGCGGGGTCGGAGCAACCTGCCTCCGCCAGCCTGTTCCCGCCGTGCCCCCGGGCGCGCCGGTCATTTCCGGAAGACAAGGAATTTCCGGCAGATGAAGTTTACCAGGGCGGAAGTGACGATGAGCATGACCTGGGCGACCCACCAGCCCGTCTGGAGCGCATTGCGCAGGAAGGGGCCGGCGAGAATGCCGGCGACTCCGCTGACGACGTTGATCAGGGTGAAGAGGCCGAATTCTTTCCAGCGGTTGTGGCGTCCGCCGGTGAAGACCCAGAGGACATTGGTGGCGTAGGCGACCACATTGCCGATCGGCAGCGCCCAGAGGTTGGCGTAGATCTGGTTCCACTTCAGCACGTCATCCGGGGCCCCGGCAAATGCCGGATACCAGTGGCGCGAAAACCACCACGCCGCGGCCGTATGGGCGAGAGTGGCCACCACCCCGCAAAACCCGTACTTCGCAAACTGGACGACGAACGGAGCGTCCTTCGAATGGAAATACCGAAGCGTCTCCAGCGGCCGATGAGTGAACAGATACCGCACCACGTACCGCAACTGGGCGACGAGGCCGTCGGGCACGGACGGCGGAGGCGGGGTGGCGGGGTGACGGGTATCCATCCGGAAAACGGGGCTCAGTAAAAAAACATTCCGGGTCACCACTCGCCGAAACGCGCGCGCCACTGCGCCAGAGCGTCGATGATGGTCTGCTTGCGGCGGCGGTTGCTGATCTCCCAGACCACCGGCCGCCCCTTGGGCACCAGCGGCATCAGGGCGTCAAAGTCCACCCCCCCGGCCGTCAGCGGCACCCGGTGGTCGCGGTGCGGCCACTCGACGTCATGAAGATGACAGCCGATCCAGTGCGGGGCCACCGCGCGGATCCACTCCGCGTGGTCGAGCAGCCCGAGGTTCGCCTTGCGCTGGACGTGACCGAAATCATGCCAGTACCCGACCCACGGATTGTCCCGGAAATGGTCCAGCAGCCCGAGCATCTCGTCCTCGGTCGGCACCTGCTCGAAATGACTGCGGCTTTCCAGACCGACCGGCACCCCGACCTCCTGCGCCTTCACGGCGATCCGGGCCACGGCTTCGCGGGCGCGTTCGACATACAGCGGCCCCGCCTTCTCCCGCGCCTGCACGAACTCCAGTTTGAGCCGCACGTACTCACGCGTGTTCAGCCGGCCCGCCGCCAGCAGCGCCTCAAGGCGGTCGGTGTATTTTTTGATCGGCACGCTGCCGAGGTGCAGCACCACGTACTTCGCCTCGAACTGGGCGGCAAATTCCAGGGTTTTGAGGGTCAGCGCCATGGCCCGGTCGCGATCGTGGGGCCGGTGCGAGGTGAACTCGTAGGCATCCGGGGCATCGATCATCAGTTCAACCGGCGACGGGCAGAAATTGTGCAACCCGGAAACCTTGATCTGGCCCTCGCGGAAAGCCTTCTGGAGACCGGGCAGCAGCGACACCTTCAGCCCGTGGCTGATCTCGATGGTGTCAAATCCCATCGCCTTGATCTCGTGAACCATGTGCTCGCCCTCGGTGTGGCGCTGGCTGTTCCAGCAGGTGGAAAAGGAAAGCATCGGCAGTCAGGCGTGATCCCGGGGGTAGAGGCTCTCCACGCTCAGCGTCAGCCCGATGCTTTCGAGGGTGAACTCACCCGAATGATGATCGGCCGGCGGCTCCCAACCATGGCGGCGCCGGAAAATACTCACCAGCGGCCGGTTCTTTTCGCTCCATACAATCGCATACTCCTCGAGCGACGGAATGCGCGTGTAGGCGGCAAATCTGGCCACATAATCGCGTTCCCAGTCTCGGGAACTGACTTCGATGATGAGTTTCGGCCGCTCCACATAGACCGGGTGATTGTCCGCCGGATCACACGCCACCATGATGTCCGGATAATAAAAGATGTCCTCGCCGCGGAAACGCGTCTTCAGCTTCACATCGCCCTTGTACGGCCGGCAGGGACTGTCCCGCAGATGAGCGTGCAGGGCGGCCGCCAGCGTCAGGCTGATCTCTTCATGCTGCCGCGACGCTCCCGCCATGGCCACGACATACCCGGCAAAATACTCGTGCCGCTCCTCACCCCGCTCCTCAAAAGCGAGATACTCCTCCACCGTCATCCGGTCGGGCCATTCCCGATACACAGCAGCACTCATGCCCGGATCATAACGGCTTTGAACCGGCGCTCAAGCACGGTCGGAGGCTCGGAGAAGAACCTTGGCGTGGTCCCCCGGGCGGTGGCCGGCCGCCACGGTCTCCGCCCCGTTTTTTTCCGGTGGGCGGTCGACGCGGCTGTCAGCCGCCCACTCCAACCGCATCTCGAGCACCCCGGGCTCCGGCAACGAGGGCAGGAGGCGGGCACCGAGCAGGCCGGCCAGCGACTGCGCCAGCGAAAGCCCCAGCCCGGCGTGCCCGTAACCGCTGCGCGACTCGTCCTTGCGCCAGAAACGCTCGGCCAGACGCGGCAGATCTTCCGCACTCAACCCGGGTGCCCGGTTGCGGATGACCAGCCCCGCGGAGTGGCAACGCACCGCGATGGCCGATCCCGCGGGCGCATGATGCACCGCGTTGCCGATCAGATTGGACAGGATCATGCGCAGCAGGGCGGGGTCGGTCCGGAGCGTGACCGGCTCCAGCTCCCGCTCCACGGTCAGGTCGCGCCCGCGGGCCGTGTCCGCACAGCGGGCCACGGCTTCCCCGACCAGTTCATCCACCCGGGTGACCGCCAGCGCCAGCGGCCGGGTGCCGGCCTCGGCCCGCGCCAGCAGCGTCAACCGGGTGATCATTTCCTCCATCTCCCCGGCAATCGCCTGCACCTGGGCGAAAGCCTCCGGCGTGGCCTGGTCCGGCCACGCCGCCCCCAGCTCGCCCAGCGCCTTCAACTCGGCCACCGGCGTGCGCAATTCATGCGCCACGTCGCTGCTGAAGCGGCGCTCGCGCTCGAAAGAAGCCTCCAGCCGCCGCAACAGATCATTGAGGCGCTCCACCACCGGGCGCAGCTCCGCCGGGCTGTCACCGAGCGGCAACCGCTCGTCCAGGTGAGCGACATCAATGGCCACAGTGCGCTCGGCCAGCCGGCCGAGCGGCCGCAGCCCGCGGCCCAGCACCCACCGGATGATCGGCACCATCAGAACCAGCGCCGTCACCCCGGTACCCAGCAGCACCCCGCTCAACAGCCGCAGCGTAGCCTCAATGCCGGCCGTGGTCCGGGCGGTCACCAGGGTGATGTTCCGGAAGAGTCCTTTTTTGTCGTCCGCCGCATCAAAACGCGCCGCCACCGCGCGCACCCGCGTCCCGTCGGCCAGCACCTGATCCGCCGGCACCATGGCCGATGCCATTGACGGCACCTCGCGCAGGCCATCCGCCGCCGGTCGCGGCAGGTCCAGCGCACCCAGGGATTCGGATTTGAGGACCGACACCCCGTCGGCCGTCCAGACCTGGAAAAACGTCGGCACCATCCCGGCGCCCGAAGAACCCGGCGGCTCCAGGGACAATTCGAGCTGCAACTGGCCGTCATCCTCCTCGACATTGGCCTGAATGAAGGCGGCCCGCGAGCGCAGCGAAGCATCGAACTGACGCAGCAGCGCACCGCGCACCAGCAGCCATACGATGACGCCGCTCGCCGCCAGCAGCAGCGCACCGGCGGCCAGCAGCCCCAGGGTGAGATGACGGCGGATCGAGGTCATGCCGGATCCAAGGCGTAGCCGAGTCCGCGCCGCGTGTGAATCAAAACCTCGCCCGCGGGACCGGCCAGCTTGCGGCGCAGCAGACAGACGGCGGAATCCACCGCATTGCTCACCACCTCGCCGCCGTCCGGGTACAGGTGCGCCTCGATCTGTTCACGGGTGAGAATCCGCCGCGGGCGCAGGGCGAAAAACTCCAGCAGCGAGTACTCGCGGGCGGTCAGGGTGACTTCGCGCCCCTCCCGCCACACCCGGCGCGCGCTCAGGTCAATCTCCAGAGGCCCGATCCGCAGGTGCTTGCGGGGCACCCCGTGCCGGCGGCGATGCAGGGCGTCAATCCGCGCCGCCAGCTCAGCCAGGGCAAACGGCTTGACCAGATAATCGTCGGCGCCGGTGGAGAGCCCGTGGACCCTGTCCTCAATCGCCTCGCGCGCCGTCAACATCAGCACCGGCGTGGTGTCACCGCGGTTCCGCAGTCGCTCCAGAAGCGTGAAGCCGTCGACCCCCGGAAGCATGACGTCGAGTACGATCACGTCATACACCGGATCCGCCATGAGCGCCGCCGCTTCGTCGCCATCAGCCGCCACGTCCACCGCATGACCGAGCTTGGTCAGCGCCGTGGCCACCAGCGTGCGCAGCCGCGCGGCATCTTCAACGACAAGCAATCGCATGGAATGACAGCATGTTCAGCGGGCGGGCGGCGGGCGGCGGGCTGATGAATCGCGACACGGGGGCGGCGGGGCCCGGCTCCGGGCTGCCCGCCGCGGAGGCGCGCTCAGTCGTCGAGATCCTCCTTCTGCTCGATGATGGTCCCGTCGGGAGCCACGATCACATCCAGCTCGGATCCGCCCGGCAGATCGATCTCAGCCTTGTAGCTCTGCTTTGACCCTTCGGTGATTTGTTTCACCTCTTCGATGCGGCCGTCCGCGCCCGCCAGTGATTGCAGGGCGGCTTTCACCGGGGCCGGCACCCGGTCCATCGGCAGCTCCTCGCTGCGCCAGACCACCTCGCCGCTGGCGCGCAGCTGCAGCTTCACATCATGGTCGCCGGCGCGGT
>JALRGF010000119.1 GCA_023253495.1 Verrucomicrobiales bacterium | reverse complement strand
AGACTCATCGAACCGGTGAGTCCCTCGCCAAAATCATGGGGGCCTGAGCTGCGCCCCCCATTCCCGCGCGCACAATTCTCTTCCCGCGGCCGTCGCGGCCGGGTACGATGCGGCTCATGAAACCTGTCGTCTATCCGCCTGCGGCCCCCGCTTTTCTGCACCGGTCTCTCGGGCGCCGGAGTTTTCTGCGCGGATCGGGGGTGGCCTTGGCGCTGCCGATGCTGGAGGCGATGGTGCCGGCCGGGCGGGCCGCGCCGGCCACCGCGGCGGTCCCGCGCCGCATGGTCTGCATCGAAACGAACATGGGGATCATGCCCCAGTATTTTTTTCCGGAGCAGACCGGGCGCGGGTTCGCGCTCACGCCGTATCTTGAAAAACTCGCGGCCCACCGCGACCAACTCACTGTGCTCAGCGGCGTCAGCCATCCGGATGTCACCGGCGGTCATGCGGCGGAAAAATGTTTTCTGACCGGCGCGCCGCACCCGGATCGCGGCGGCTTTCGCAACTCGATTTCGCTCGATCAATATGCCGCCGAGCAGATCGGTCATCAGACGCGCCATCCGTCGCTGGTGCTGGCCATGACCGGGGAAAATGCCACGCTCAGTTTCACGCGCAGCGGCGCCCCGATCCCGGCGGAAAAAAGCCCGCGGAATGTGTTCCGGAAATTGTTCCTGCAGGGGAGCGCGGAGGAGGTTGCGGCCAGCGTCGAGGCGCTCCGGCAGGGGCGCTCGCTGCTGGATTTTGTGGCCGACCAGTCGCGCCGCCTCAGCCGCTCGCTGGCGGCGGCTGACCGCGAGCGCCTTGATGCGTACAGCACGTCGGTCCGCGACCTTGAACGCCGGCTCCACGACGCGGAGGCGTGGGAGCAGCGTCCGAAACCGGTGGTGACCGCCGCTCCTCCGGAGGATATTGACGACGCGCGGGAGTTTGTCGCGCGGACGCGCCTGATGTTTGATGTCATGAAGCTGGCGCTGGAGACCGACAGCACGCGGATCATTTCGCTGTTTATTGACACCACGGTGATCCACCAGATCACGCATCACGGCCACCGCCCCGAAGTGGTGGCCGAGCTGCGCGCCAAGGAGGAAGCCCAGTTTGCCGCGCTCGGTGATTTCCTGAGCGCGCTCGCCGCCACCGCCGAGCCGGGCGCCTCGCTGCTCGACCGCACCATGGTGCTTTACGGCACTCCGATGGGCAGCGCGAATTCGCACAGCAATGTGAATCTGCCGGTGCTGCTGGCCGGCGGCGGCTTCCGCCACGGCCAGCACCTCGCCTTCGACCCCGCCCGAAACCACCCGCTGGCCACCCTGTTTGTGTCGATGCTGCAGCGGCTCGGCCTGGAAACCGGGCACTTCTCCAGCGGCCCGACCACCTTGCGCGGTCTGGAAATGGCTTGATGCCGGCCACCGCCCCTCCGCCATGAAGGTGCTATTGGTTTTTCTGACCGGCGGGCTGGCCGCGGCCGCGGCCGGGGCGGCCGAGTGGCACGCCTTTCTCGAAACGCATTGCCTCGAGTGCCACGACCGCGAGACGGCCAAGGGCGGCCTCGACCTCGAATCACAGCCGCCGGATTTCACCGATCCGGAATCGTGGGCGCGCTGGCTCAAAGTGCACGACCGCGTGCAGTCGGGGGAAATGCCGCCCGCGTCCCGCGAGCGGCCGCACCCCGGTGCCGCCACCGCCTTTCTGCAAGCGCTGGCCGGCCCGCTGGCCGCGGCGGAACAGGCGCGCCTCGGCGACCAGGGACGCACCCGCCTGCGCCGCCTCAGCCGCGGCGAGTACGAAAACACGATTCGCGACCTGTTTGACCTGCCCGGGCTGGACGTCGCCGGCCTGCTGCCGGCCGACGGGTCAGCCCATGGTTTTGACACCAATGCCGACGCCCTCGACCTCTCGCATGTGAGCATCGCCGCCTACACCGAGGCGGCGGACCGCGTGCTCGACCTCGCCATCGCCACGCAGCCGGCCCCGCCATCGGTGCGGACGCAGCGGCTGTCGCTCGCCGAGCCCGGCGGCTTTGTCGCCCATGTGCTGCTCAATGGCGACGGGGTGCTGCTGCGCGACATGATGCCGGACCCGGAATTTCCGCCCGCCGGCGAGCACGCCCACCTCGATGAAGGCGCCCACGAAGCCATGGGCACCTTCAGCCGCGGCAGCACCGTCGGGCTGTTCCGCCACGAGGACGAGGCCTTCAGTCCTTACTTCGCCGCCCACGTCACCCGCTACCCCGGTCGCTACCACGTCCGCTGGTCGGTCTGGAGTTTCCAATGGGACAAAGGCGTCGTCCGGCCGGGCCGCGGGTCGGAGGCGGCCCGGCTGTCCGTCGTCCAGCTCACCGGCGACGGCCGAGGCGGCCAGCACCCGAGCGAAACCCTCGGCTACTTCGAAGCGCCCTCGCTGCGCCCGACAGTTCACGAGCTCAGCGTCTGGATGAACCACAACCAGATCTTCGGGTTCAATGCCGCCTCGCTCGCCCCGGTCGCCAATTACGCCCGCCCTGGTCGCGCCATGGCCTTTACCGGACCGGGGATCGCCGTTGACTGGCTTGAGGTCAGCGGTCCGCACCACGACCAGTGGCCGCCACGCGCCCACACCCGGCTCTTCGGGTCCCTGCCGCTCGCCGCGTGGTCGCCGGAAAACCACGGCACCGCCCGCCCGCCGGCTCGCCCGCGGGTGCGTATCATCGGTGCCGGCAAAAACCAGCCGGACCCCGACCCCGGTCTCTGGTCGGTCACCAGCCGCAACCCGCTCGCCGACGCCGAGTCCCTGCTCGCCAGCTTCCTGCCCCGCGCGTTCCGCCGGCCGGTCGACCCGGAAACCCGGGACGCCTACCTCGGCCTCGTGCGCACCCGTCTGGACCAGGGCGATTGCTTCGAAAGCGCCCTGCGATGGGCGTACCGCGCCGCGCTCTGCTCGCCGGATTTCCTCCACCGCGTCGAACCCTCGGGACCACTCGACGACTTCGCCCTCGCCTGCCGGCTCTCGTATTTCCTGTGGAATTCCGCACCCGACGACCGCCTCACCGACCTCGCCACCACCAGCCGCCTTCGCGCCGAATGGCGGAACGAGGTCGAACGCCTCCTGCACGACCCGAAAGCCCAGCGGTTCATCGACGACTTCACCGGACAGTGGCTCAAGCTGCGGTCGATCGCCGCCAACGATCCGGACCGCCGGCTCTACCCGGAATTCAATCTCTACCTCCAGGACTCGATGGTCGCGGAAACGCGCGCCACGTTCCGCGAGCTGCTCGAGCGCGATCTCGATGCCACCCACCTCGTGCGGTCTGACTTCGTCATGATCAATGAAAAGCTCGCCGCCCATTACGGCATCCCCGGGGTCAGCGGACCGCAGATCCGGCGCGTCCCGCTGCCCGCCGACTCCCCCCGCGGCGGATTCCTCACCCAGGCCGCCGTCCTGAAGGTCACCGCCAACGGCACCACCACCTCACCCGTCCCCCGCGGGGCCTTCGTCCACGCCCCCCGGCACGGCCAACCCCCC
>JALRGF010000104.1 GCA_023253495.1 Verrucomicrobiales bacterium | reverse complement strand
CGCGTGGAATTTGTCCTCGCCGCCGGCTGGACCTTCGTCGCCGAAGATGTGGGTTCGGGACATTCCAATTAACGCGCTCAGGCTTGAACCGGGTTTTTTCTCGCTCAGAAACGACTCAAGGGTGGAATCATGGCCGCGGCTGAAGGATGCCCAATCGACCCGAAATCCATCCGCTGTCTCGACGACGACTGTGACGAAACCCAGTGGGTTTTTGTCGGTGGCTACGAAATACGGGAAAAAGACGCGGTCCGGCACACTCGGAGACGTGACTGTACCGAGAATTTGGATGCTGAGCGGCTTGAAGTCGCGATTCGGGCTCTCCGTGAAATATTTCAGGGCTTCCGCAGAATTTTTTGCCGGATCGGACACCAGTTGTGACCGTTGCTCCGGATTGCCCTCCATGAATTGACGAAAGACGTCGCCCGCTTTCTCGCTTTTTTCTTGGGCCGTAATAGCGCGAACCAAGGCTTTAGCTCGGTTGGGGTCAGGCGTGGCCGCGGCGCGGGTAGCTCCTGGCCCTGGTCCATCCTCCTCTGGTGCTGGTGCCGGGGCTGGCTTGGGTTTGGCTGGAGCCGGCTTAGCTGGAGCGGTTTTGGCTGCGGCCGGTTTCTTCGCCGGAGTGGCTGGAGCGGCGGGTTTTTTTTCCGGTGCAGCCGCAAGTGACCCCGGCAGCATGACCAAGGAAAGCAGCAGGGCGGTGGAAAACGAGAAGCACAGACGCATCGGGTCGCTGAATTGCCACAGATGAAATGGCCGCGCTAGTAAAAGTTGACGCCGGGGGCATCAGATTTCACATCCTTCGCGTTTCCTGACATTTCAGGAATCCAGCCAGAGGAGAGAGGATTTCCCCGGATCGGGGGCCTGAGTTGATCCGATGATGGCGGCGGCGGGCGCGGGTCCGGAGCGCAGCGCCTCCAGCAATGCGGGCGCCTGCGACGGGTCAATGGCCAGCAGCAGGCCACCGGATGTCTGGGGATCGCTCAGCAGGGGAAAGTGTGGGTGGTGGGTCAGATTGGCGGCGCCGGAGACGCTGTCGAGCAGGCGGGCATTGTCTTCATGGAGTGAGCTGAGCAGGCCGAGGGCGGCGCAGGCGGCGGCTCCGGGCAGGATTGGGAGCGAGTCGAGATTGAGGCGGGCGGCCACGTTGGAGGCGCGGGTCATTTCGCCCACGTGTCCCAGCAGGCCGAAGCCGGTGATGTCAGTGGCGGCGGTAGCGCCGTGGGTGTGGGCGAGGCGGGCGGCGGGCTGGTTGGGGACGAGCATCGAGGCGATGGCGGCGTCGATCCACCGGCCTTGAGCGGCGTGGCGCATGGAGGCGGCGAACAGGGTGCCGGTGCCGAGGGGTTTGGTGAGGATGAGCGTCTGGCCTGGAAGTAGACCATTTTTCCGCCAGAGCGGGCTGGGACCGGCGAGTCCGGTGCAGGCGAGGGTCAGGGCGGCGGCTGGGGCTTCGGCGGTGTGGCCTCCGAGCAGCAGGGCGCCCATGCGGCCCAGTTCAGTGGCCACGCCCCCGAGGAGCTGCGTCAGCCATTCTTCGGTCACCGATTCGGCGGCGAACGGGACGAGGGCCGTGACCAAGGCGCTGTGAGGTTCGGCTCCCATGGCCACGATGTCACTCATGCCGTGCAATGCGGCGATGCGTCCGAAAACAAATGGATCCGTCACGAGGGCGCTCAGGTGGTCGATCGTCTGGACTACGGGGCGGCCGGGTGGCGGCATGAAAACGGCGGCGTCATCGGGCGCGTCCAGTCCGGCCATGATGTCGGAACGATCTGGCGGCACGCAGACGACGGCCGGGTGGGTGGCTCGCAGGCGAACCAGCACGCGATGGAGGATCGAGCCGCCTACTTTGCCGGCGCAGCCGAGGCAGCGCATGGTGGCTTTGCGTTCGAGGGCGGCGGCGGCCGTCTGGGATCGCGGGCGATCTGGTACGCGGGCTGTCCGGTCCATGGGCGGCAGGTCTGAGAACCGGCGCATGAAGGCGCGATCGATCCGGTCTTTCCATTGCCATGCCCAAGCGCCTTCGGCTGTCCAACGGCCGCGCGAAACGACCGCCCTTCTGTTTCCGGTGCCAATCAATCCAAGAAATTGTGACTGTGGCCGCCACGGCTGCAGCGGGCGCTCATCCAGCCAGCGGCCAAGATTGATGAAAAGCGGACGCGCTGCGCGCACGGCAAACACGCCTGATTTTGGACGCGCCGCCGTCAGGACGCTTGCACAGTCGCCCGCCGCAAAGACAAAACTATGGCTGAGTGAGCGCAGGGTGGAGTCGACCGCGATAAACCCGTGGTCATCGAGCGCCAAACCGCTGGTCCGCAGCCAGGGCGGGGCGGCGGCGTGAGTGGTCCAAATCACGGCATCGGCTTCGAGGCGGGAGCCGTCCTGCAGGTCGACTGCGCTTGGATGGACGGCGGTGACGGGTTGTCCGGTCAGTACGGTGACGCCGGCTTGGTGCAGGGCGGCCTGTAGGTGGCGGCGGACGCCCGGGTTATGGGTCGGTAAGATGGTGGCTCCCTGATGCACGAGGGAGACGGTCAGGGCCGCGCCTAGCCGCGCTTTCAGACTGAGGGCGACCTCCACTCCTCCCGCTCCGGCCCCGACGATGACGACCCGCAGGTGGCGGCCATCGGCCGCGGCGGCGACGAGAGCCTCCCATTTCGCCAGCAGCAGGGGTACGGGTTTGGCTGGGGTGGCGCAGGCGGCCGCTCCCGGCACGCTGTCGAGGGAGGGCGTGCTTCCGA
>JALRGF010000081.1 GCA_023253495.1 Verrucomicrobiales bacterium | reverse complement strand
GAGGCCAGAGTGGTTGCATTCAGGGAGCCGTCGGGGCGGGGCGGACGACGCGGGGCGGGCGGGGCGGCCGCCGCCGCGCCGGGAACCGGGGCGAACGACTGACGCCCGTGCGCCGCCACCCACCGGGCGATCACCTCCATGAATTCGGTGCCGAAGTCGCGCCGCTTTTTTTCGCCCACCCCGGGCACGGCCAGGAATTCCGCATCGCTCCGGGGGTAGTCGCGGGCGAGGTGGCGCAGGGTGACATCGGAGAAGAGGACATACGGCGGCACCCCGAGGGCGTCGGCCCGGCGTTTGCGCAGCGCGCGCAGCTCCTGAAAGAGCCCTTCGTCACACGGGAGGTCGCCGGTGCGGGGGGCCATGAGAGCGCGGGGGGCGCGGACGGCCGCTGCCGCCGCCGGTCGGTGCAGGCGCACCGGCGTGCGGTCGCGGAGCAGTGTGCGACCGGTCTCGGTGAGGGAAACCGTGGTGAACGAATCCTCGCTGACGTGCGCCCACCCGCGGCGGATCAGCTGGCGGCCGAGAGCGACCCACTCGGCACGCCCCATTTCGGTGCCGATGCCGTACGTGCTCAGCGACTGGTGCCCCCAGCGCCGCACCTTTTCGTTATCGGCGCCGCACAGCACATCCGCGACATGATTCAGACCGACGGTGAAGCCGCTGTGCTGCTGGATGCGGACGAGACAGCTGAGGAATTTCTGTGCCGGCACCGTGGCATCCATCAGCTCGCGCGGATTCACGCAGTTGTCACAGCCGCCGCAATCCGGTTCCGGCCAGGTTTCACCGAAATACCCGAGCAGTGCGACCCGCCGGCATCCGTCCTCGGTGGCGAATCCCGCCATCTGCCGGAGCTGCCGCGCTGCCACCGCCCGTGCCTGCGGGTCGGTCATCTCCCCGAAAAACCGCTCGTTCCGGATGACGTCGCCGTGGGAAAAGAGCAGCAGGCAATCCGAGGGCAGGCCGTCGCGCCCGGCGCGACCGGTCTCCTGGTAGTATCCTTCGAGGTTTTTCGGCAGGTCCGCATGGACGACATAACGCACGTTCGGTTTGTTGATACCCATGCCGAAGGCGATGGTGGCGCACACCACCTTCGCCTCGTCGCGCAGAAAGGCCTCCTGGTGGCGCGCGCGCTCGTCAGGCGGCAGCCCGGCATGATACGCCACCGCGGAAATCCCCTCCCCGGCCAGAGCCATCGCCATCGCCTCCGTCGTCTTCCGCGCCTGGCAGTAGACGATGCCCGATTCCTCCGGGCGCGCTCGGATGAAGTCGCGCACCTGCATGAGCGCCTGAGCCTTCGGAACCACCCGGTAAAACAGATTCGGCCGGTTGAAGCTGGCCACATGGACCTCGGGTGACCGCAGGCGCAGCTGTTTCACAATGTCCTCACGCACCTGCGCCGTCGCCGTGGCCGTCAGCGCCAGAATCGGCAGCGCCGGCATCCGCTCGCGGATGGCATTCAGCTGGCGGTACTCGGGACGGAAATCGTGCCCCCATTCGCTGATGCAATGCGCTTCATCCACGGCCACTGCCACTGTCTTCCACGCCGGCAGGCGCGGGAAAAATTCCGGCATCATCAGGCGCTCCGGAGCCACGTAGAGCAACTTGTACCGGCCGTGGTCGAGCCCGTGCCACCGCCGCTGCATCTCGGCCGGATCCAGCGTGGAATTGATGAAAGTGGCCGCCACCCCGGCCGCCTCCAGCTGATCCACCTGATCCTTCATCAGCGCGATGAGCGGCGAGACCACCACCGTCAGGCCTTCGCGCATCAATGCCGGCAGCTGGTAACACAGGCTCTTGCCGGCACCGGTCGGCAGGATGGCGGCCACGTCGCGCCCGGCCAGCCCCGCCTCCATGATTTCCCGCTGCCGCGGCCGGAACCGGTCGTAACCGAAAACTTCCTTCAGCCGCGCCGCCAGCGGATCCGCCGCCTGCCCGCCGCCCGCCGGTGCCGATTCGCCCGGCTCATTCCTGTCTTCCTCAGCGTCGGTCATGCGTTCCGGTGGTTTCGGGTCGGATCAGGCGGCGGGACAGCGGGCCGGCCGGAGCCGGATGCGGAAAGCCGGCGTCCGGCCCTGCGCCCAACGCCGGCAAAGCCGGGCGACCGCGGAGCCGGCGGGCGCCGTCATGGCTCCCCGCCGGGACCCCGGGGATACGTCTGTCTTCCGCCGATCTTTCGGGTGCCGTTTATTTCTTGTCCCACCCGCGCTCCTTGATGATGCCTTCGAGCGCGGCCTTGGCGGCGAAGGTGTCCGGCAGGAACTTGTGCCGCACCAGGTATTGCACGGCATTGTTCACCTGCATCACATCGCCTTTTTTCGCCTCCTGGCGGTCGGCGGCCAGTCCCTGGACCTCGGCAATGAAGCTGTTGAGCCACGCGCCCGCCTTGGCCGCGGCCGTGTCATCCGGGGCGTAGCACAGCGACTCCAGATACCGCAGCGCCTGGTCCTTGCCTGCCTTGCCGGCGGCGTCCTCGCGCAGGCTGGCGGCGATTTCGGCCTTTTTGGCCGCCGTGGCCGCCTCGCTCATCACGCTGGTGTCACCGCCTTCGGCCGCGCGTTTCGGCAGCGGGCGGTACCAGATGTTGCGGTACCGCACCGGGTTGCCATGATCCTGGAGCTTGAGCGGTCCTTTTTCCGGGAACGGACGCGGCTTGGTCCGTCCGCGGTGGCCGCCGCCTCCTTCCAGCGGCGTGTCCTGCTGCACCAGCACCCCGTTGATGAATACCGTGAGCGAGCCCGGATCAATCTCCTTGTCGCCATCAAAAAGCGGACGGCGGAAAATGATGTCGCACACCTGCCATGTCCCCGGCGCGTTCAGCGGATTGGCCATCGGCGGGTTCACGCCGTACACCGACCCGGCAAAGCCGTCCGCGTACGTCGGGTTCTCATAGTTGTCGAGCACCTGCACCTCGACCAGCCCCATCGGGAAAATCCCGCTGTTGCCGCGTCCCTGGCTGCTGCCTTCCACCTTGGCCGGCGCCGACCATTCGATGTGCAGCTGCATGTCCCCCATCTCCTCCTTCGTCCGCACATACCCCGCCCCCGGCACACACTGAAACGTGCCATCTTTCACCACCCATTTCGTCGGCTCCTCCGGCGACTTGTCGGCGATCCACTTCGCCAGCGACGCCTCCGTGCCGTCAAAAAGCACGATCGCATCCGACGGCGGCTGGCCCGGCTGCTCCTGGGTCGAAAACGTGCCCGGCACCACCCGCGGCGGCTGCGGTCGGTTTTCGTCGTGGATCGCCCACGGATGCGTGGCATCCGGCGGATCACCGTAAAACGCAGCGGCGGCACGGCCGGCGGCGACACAGGCGGCCGCCACGGCCACACGGGATGGAAGAAGCGCGGATCGAATCATAGTGCCGGAAATTCCCGCGGGATCGCCCGGCGTCAAAACCGGAAATCGCCATCCCCGGAATCCCCACCGTCACCCCCGCCCGCCCTCACGGCGCGCCCAGGCGCGTGAACCGTTCGCGGACGAACCACGGCCCCTGGTTCAGGCGGTCAGCGCGGAACGGAACCGTGATCGTTTCCGTGCCGTCGTCGTTGGCCGTCCGCTGCGCGGCCGTCAGGTCCAGCAGTTCCGGGGCCGCTTTCCACGCGGCGGCGGCCATCGCGGCTGACACCTCAAGGGTGACGCGCGTGCCATTGACCGAAATATCACTGCCGGGAACACCCAGGGCGCCGGCACTCAGACGGTAGCGGATGACCGGACGGCCGGCCGCCACTTCGATGACAAACCGCCCCGCCGGTGACTCCGCGCGCCGCGGATGCGTGCCGAGCGCCTGCTCAATCCAGTTCGCCGCGCCATCCCCATCCGGATCCGCCGTTTCCGCCGCGGCGGCTCCGGTCAGGCCGGTATGCGCCGCCCAGGCGGCAAACAGTTCCGCGGACGACGGGCCGTCGGCGCGGGCTTCCACCCGGGTGAACCCGCGGCCACCCGATGCGTTGTTCCACGACCACGTGCCCGGGGAGGAATCGACCACCGTGTATGTGCCCGCCGGCAGATCGACCATCGGCCATGCTTCCCAGGAGGCATTCGCCACGCCGCCCTGCCCGACCAGTCCGTTCGTCGGCCACGGGCCGTAGAGCGTGCCATTTTCGTGGCGCAGCCCGATGGTGCCGGGGAGCTCCCCGCCATTGAAATAGTGATAGTTGACCACCCGGATGATGTGCGTCGGTGCCGCCAGCGTGACCAGCGTCGGCTGGGTCGGACCGTTGGAAACCGCCAGGATATTGCCATTGTCAAAAACCACGGATGGTCCGCCATCAATCTGCAGCGTGAGCGTGAGCCGCGCCACGCCCGACGGCCCGCGCGCTTCCAACCCCACCGCAAATACCCCGGACGCCGACGGCACCCCGGAAATCACGCCGCTCACCGGATCACACTGCAGCGGAGCCGGCAGCCCGGAAGCGGCAAAGGACGTGGCCGCGGCATCACTCGCAATCCGGTAGTTCACCGGCTGCCCGACGCGCGCATTGAGAATGGTGGCACTGACAATCACCGGTCCGGTGAGCACCGGCGATCCGGTGACGCCCGGTCCGTACGTCTCACGATACAACTGGGTCCCGTGGTGTTCGTTTCCGGAGGCATCCCGTGGCGATCCTTCCAACGGGTACCACGCGCGCAACCCCGGCTCCAGCCCGGTCAGCACACGGTCCTTGCCGGCGGCAATCTCGGCGGCCGTCAGCGCCCGGTCCCAGACGCGTACATCATCCAGCATCACCGTGCCTTCACTCCGCTGGTCGGGCTCCGCTCCCAGCAGCAACGGCCCGCGCCCCGCCGCCAGCAGACCGGTGGCCGCCGTCGAGGCCACCTCCACCCCGTCGACATACAGCCGGAAATTCGTCCCCGCGACCGCCGAATCATAAGTCGTCGCCACGTGGTGCCACGAGCCGTCCGTGATCCGAGCCCCCCCGACGATGACATATCCTGCCGTTTCCGTCGTCAGCCGGGCATCGGCATTGCCGTCCCGCCAGTTTCCGATCAACAACGTCTCCCAGGCCCCCCCGGCTCCGCGTCCCTGCTTCTCAAGGAAATAATTCGAAACATTGGTCGCACTCAGCGACATCTTCACCCAGCACTCGACGGT
The DNA here is from genome assembly GCA_023253495.1 of Verrucomicrobiales bacterium. Taxonomy (GTDB): domain Bacteria; phylum Verrucomicrobiota; class Verrucomicrobiia; order Verrucomicrobiales; family V1-33; genus CAJBME01. The sequence goes on along the minus strand of JALRGF010000081.1, from coordinate 14,285 downwards.
GAAGGCCGAGCGCGACACCAACCCGCCGTCGTCCGGCACCAGAATGCCGTCAAACCGCTCGTCGCCGCTGCCGTCGCCCGCGTTGCGCCGCGTCACCAGCTGGACCGCCTGCACCCCGCCGCCGCTTTCCGCCGGCCGCCCGTCCCACCGCCCGTACACAATGTCTTTGTCGCCGAAAACTCCGGTGGAATACCACGTCCATCCCGCTTCCGCCACCATGTGCACGGTTCCATCACCATCGACCGCAAACTGCGACAACGCACTCGACCGCACCGACCACACCGGACCCAGCGCCCCCGCGGCAAAGGTCGCACCACCATCCAGCGAGCGGAACCGCTTCAGCCCGTTGACCACGATATCAAGCGCGTAACCACCCGGACTGCCCGTCGTCACATACCGCATCATCGGCCACCACGCGTCCCCCGCGATCGATGATCCCACCGGATCCGTGACCTCCACGACCGGTCCGAAGCTGGCGCCGCCGTCCACCGACGAGCGGAGGTACAATTTCGCCGCCTCGGTATGGATGAGCACCCAGATCCGGTTTCCGGCCCCGGTGATGGTATCCTGCGAGGTGATCTGGCCGGACGGTACGATCGTCCCTTCAGTCATGTTCTGGGCCGCTTCCCACGTCCGCCCGCCATCCAGTGAGCGCCGATGGAAAATGGCAAGCTGATCCGCCGCATCCCGCGCTTTCCAGATCACATGCACCCTGCCTTCGCCACACCAGATCGACGGCGTGTTGTGATAATCGTGCGAATTGTAGACGACATGCGACCCGGAGCCGGAAGGCACCGACACCACCTGCCTTTCAAAGGTGGCTCCGTTGTCGCGCGACACCGCCGCATACAGCTGCAGGCCGCTGTCCGGACGGTACAGCAGCGCCATCGTGTCATCATTCATCGCAAAGTCCTGCACCGTCCAGGCACCCTCGTCGCTGGCCGCCGCCGAATGATCCACAAAGCTGTCGCCACCATCCGTCGACACCAGCACCTGCGCACTCAGCCGCCCGTACCAGTTCGGCTGGCGGCGGTAGCAGATGGCCAGCCGGCCGTTGGCCGCCGCCACCCGGGTATTGTAGGCATGCCATGGTTCGCTCGGCTGCCCGACTCCTCCGGAGGCCCAGAGGATCCGGGGGGCCTGAAAACTCACGCCGTTATCGATCGATCGCAGATAGACCAGCTGCCCGAACCACGATGACCCCAGGCCGTAGGCTCCGAAGACGATATGCACCCGGCCGTCGAGCACCGCCAGATGCCGCTCCTCGGACAAAACCACCGGAGAGTTGATGGTGGTGTCATGGCGATAAAAGACATACACCGGATCCCAGGTGCGCCCGCGGTCGGTGCTCCGGCGGTAACAGACTTTGTGCCCCTCCACGGGGTGGCGGGCAAACCACATCACGTGCACCTCATCCCCCACCGTCACAATCTCCGGATTCGCGTCGGGAAGGCCCGGCTCCTCCGCCAGGGGGGACTCGGACAGATTTCTCACCCAGAACGAGAGGTCGGCATTGCGCGCCCGCACCTCGCCGCCGCACCCGGCCGCCAGCCACACCACGGCCGCTCCAAGACCCATCAGCCAGCCCGGGAACCCCCGGGCCACCGCTCGCTGCTCTATGATATCGATCTTTTTCATAATAATGCGGATTGAGATGCACCGCCGGCATCGGATCGCACACGGCGCCCGCCCGGACTCCCGCTGATCATCCCCGGACTCGACCACGGCGCTCCGCGCATTTTCCGGAAAAAACAGCACCAGTACCGGAGCCATGCCGGCGAACCGGCACCTCCGTGGCCCGGATGACTTGGGCGATTGCGGGAATCAGGATGCGGCTTTAGCCTTGTGAAAGAAGTCCCGTCGAGCCAAGCCGGCGCCACCCCATGATCCGGAATCCCCTTGTTCCGCCGCCGCTGCCGTGTGCGGGCCGGCTTGCCACCGGCGCTCGCGGGGTCCGCCCGCACTCACAACCTCTCGCCGCTCTGGCACTCTGGTGTCTGCTCACCCAGCTCCTGCCGGCCCAGACGACTGATGCGCCATGGCGCTATTCACTGGTCCACGGAGCCACCCTGACCGACGACTGCCCGGTCTGCGACCGCCCCGCCCTGGTGCTGCCGCTGCGAGGGTCATTTGACCTCCGGCTCCTTGACACCAATCCGCTCTTCACCACCTACGCGCTCGAAGACATCCGCTTCTCCGCGGGATATGAAGGGGGGCCACGCTACACCGTGTCCGGCACCGGGGAATACCGGGTCGGCGGAGAAGTGGCACTCACCCGCCAGCTCACGCTGAAGCTGGTCGTCGACGACGGCAGCGGACCGCAGCATGCCGCCCTCGCCGGCGACCACGCGCCGCTGGAGCGCCTCCCGCCGATGATCCACGCGTCCGCGAAACAGACTGATGGCACGGACTTCCGGCAGCTTGATATCGTGCTCGCCGCCGCACCATTCCGCGACCTGTGGTTTTCCACGGTCCATGGCATGACGTCCGGGACCACCCCGCCACCCTTCGAACATTTCCGCCCGAGCGAAGTGCTGGCCATCGACGGCCGCCGCGTCCTGAGCAATGCCGCGCTCACCCGCGCCTTCGGCATCATGCCGATCGTCCCCGACATCGGACTGGATGCCATCGACGCCCGCCCCGGCGGCGAAATCGCCTTTTCCGCCACCCAGCCGGTCTTCAGCGAAACCCTCGGGGAAATGCTCCAGCCGGGCGACGTGCTTTCCGATCACGGGCGCATCCTCCATCGCCATCGAGACTTGATCGCACCTTTCGGACCGATGCCTCCGATCGTCGACTTGGGCCTCGACGCCATCCACGACCAGGACAAACAGGGCCTCGTCTTCAGCATCGGCACGGACTTCTTTTCCGAACGCCTCGGCGTGGTCATCCGCCGCGGCGACCTGCTGTCGTCCGACGGATCCGTCGTCCGGACGGCCGCCCGCCTGCTCGAACGATTCCATCCGGTCGACGACGGCGGCACCCCCGCCGAGGCCCCGGGTCTCGATGCCGTCTTTGTCTGGCCGAGCGGGGAAATCTGGTTTTCCACCGAATCGGGGTTTGCCGACCGCGTCCTCGGGCCGGTGCACGGCGGCGACCTGCTCAGCGACAGCGGCTACATCGTCTTCAAAAACCTGGAGCTGGTCTCGGCATTTTCACCGCTCGAAGATCTGGCGGACTTCGGGCTCGACGCCCTCGTCGTCGTCACTGACACCCTCGCCCCGCTGCCACCGCCCGCCACCGTCTCCCTGAACCTCCAGCCCGAATCATCCGGGTGGCGGCTGGAATGGACCGGCGACGGCCGCTTCTTCCAGGTGCTGGGCGCCACCGCCGCCGGCGGCCCTTACCTTCCGCTCGCCCCTATCCAGAGCAATCAAGCGCTCGAACGCACCGGCTGGCTCTCAACCCATCCGGATTATTTCTTCCGCGTGCGCCAGTGGTGACCATCGGCATGCCGGGACCGGAAAGGCGCCTCCACCGCACGGGAACACTCGGCGCTGCGACCATCGTGTCACCTCCGGACAGCTACGGCACCCGTCCTTAATCCGTCACCGGCTCGGCGCGCCGCACCGGCACCTCGCCCCCGGAAGCGGAAAGCACCACCCGGAATCCGATGTTCGAGTCGCGCTGGGTCGCGGGCACCGCATTGCGGAAACTGGTGAGCAAAAAATTCTTCCGGTAGTCGGCCCAGCTGCCGCCGCGCAGCACTCCGAAGGTGTCATAGTGACCCGAGGCCGCCCCGCTGCCAAAATCCTCCATGACCCACTCCCAGACGTTGCCGCCAAGGTCATACAAACCGCTGGCACTGGCAGCAAACGTCCCGACCGGCGCCGTGAAGGCATACTGGTCAGCCCCCGGAACAAGGCGGTCACCCGGGCGCTCCAAGGCCACTTTTCCCGCCGCCGTCCGGTCGGCAAAATTGCCGTCGCCCGCCTTGGGTGGCCAATAATACCCCCAGGGATAGACACCGCGGATGCGGGAATTGCGCTCGCGCGGGGTGAGCCCGCGCTCGCTCGGCACCCCCGCCGCCAGGCTCCATTCCAGATCGGTCGGCAACCGGTAGGCCCAGCCCGCCTCCAGCCGGCCCTCCGCCCGCTCCTTCTCCGTCAGCCACCGGCAGAAATCCATCGCCTCCGCCCGGTCCACCCCGATCACCGGATGATCAGGCGCCTGGTCCATGTCGGTGCGGTGCGTCCGCCCCGTCGCCTCCAGAAACGCCCCGTAATCGCGCACCCGCGTCTCCCAGATGCAGAATTGCAGGCCGCCCACCGGCCGGAAAATCTGGCCCAAACCATTCTGCCATTCCTGGTCAAAAACCGCCAGCCCGCTGCGCTCCAGCTCCGCCGCCAGTTCCAGCCGTTGCGAATCGGCCACCTCGCCCTCGATTCGCCGCGGGTGGTGGCCGGTCAGCCGCAGTTCATACCGCACCGGCCCGACCGGCCGGCGGTCGAGCGTGAGCGGCGTCACCCCGAGCCGCTCGCCCTCCGCAAAGACTTCGGCCCCCGGTGGTGTCGAACGCAGCACCACCCGCCCGAAACGCCGCTGGCCGGCGACCAGCCGGAACGACAAATGATCGTGCGTGGTGTCGTCGCGCGTCGGACTGATCCCGTCACCAATTTCCTCCAGCCGGTAAAAATGGTCCCCCCCGAAATACCCCCGGGCCCGGTCACGCTCCTCCATCCACAACCGGTAAACTTCCGCATCCCGCCGCGGCACAAACACGATGAACACCGGATCCGTCGCGCCCGGCGGCACCCAGGGCAGCACCTCCCCCTCGCGGAACTGCCCGTCATGCGCCTGAATGAATTCCTCACGCGTGGTCGGCAGCAGCGCCACATGCCCGTCACCTCGCGCCGCAAACTCCAGCCCCAGGCTGTTCTTCCACGGGCGTCCGCTGACCGGCGGGCTCCAGAACGCCAGATCCACCGGCACCTCCGTCACCTCGCCGGCCACCACTTCGCCCAGCTTGGTCTCTTCTCGATACTGATCGAGTTTGTACGTCACCGGCACCGTGCCCACGGGCAAACCCGCCACCTCCACCGGCGTCCGCCCCCGCAGGGTGCCGTCAATCCAGACTTCGGCACCCGGCGGCACCGAGGTCAGCCGCAGACGGCCGGTTTCGGGCATCGGCGGACCGACAAACGGAAAGGCCTCACCCACGCCCGCCTCACCGGTTGCCGGTCCCGGTTCTTGCGAGACGCCGGCCGCCAACGGCGCCCGCCCGAGCCACTCCTGCCCCCCCCACACGATCAGGGCCACCGCAGCCGCCACCGCCGCCCATCTCCCGGGATGCCGCGCTATCCCGCGCGGCCTCGCCCGGCCACCATCAAGCACCCGCCGCAAATCCTCCGCCATCTCATCCGCAGCCACGTACCGGTCCCCGGGGTCGGGCGCACACGCGCGGCACACCACCTCATTCAACGCCCGCCACTTCCGGCGGTCACCGATACCCTCCAGATCATCCGGCAACGCCGGAAACTCCAACCGGTCTTTTCCCGTGCTCAGTTCGTACAGCACCATGCCCAACGAATACATGTCCGCCTGCGGCGTGCCCGGACCCTCCGGCGGCACAAACCCTTCCGTGCCCACATACGTGCGCTGCCCGGATGCCGCCACCAGCCCGATGTCCGCCAGCTGCGCCATCCCGTTGATAAAAATCACATTCGACGGCTTCACGTCCCGATGAATCAATCCATGCCGGTGCAGGTGCGCCAACGCCTCGGCCAGCCGCCGCCCGACCTCAATCACCGCGTCCAGATCACGCGTACCGCTCTCCTTTTTGTCGCTGCTCAACGTCCTCGGCTCGTACTCCGCCGGCACTATCGCCCGCCCGTTATACCGGTCGTCGGCCAGCTCCATCACACAAAAATAAAACCCCTCGTCGGCATTGCGCCCGACATGCAGGATGTCAATCAACCCGGGATGGCTCCGCGAAATCGGCTCAAAACTGCGGATCCCCTCAAACTCCCGCTCAAACGTCCGCTCAATCTCAAAGTCCGCCCGCCGCACGACCTTGACCGCCCGCAACGCCCCGGTCACCGCCAGCGCCATCCACACCTCACCGTAAGACCCGCGCCCGATACACCGCAATACCTCGTGGTCAGGTATGCGCGGAGGCTGCAGCGGCATCATCGGGACAGACATAACTCCCGCTCATTTTTTCAGGAATTCCCCCATCGCGCAATCCCCGAGGCTAACCTCCCCGCGCAAAAATGAGGCGTCCACACCGAGGACCGCCGGTCCGTCCACATTCTCCCCCACCCGCCACCGACACCCCGGAGCGCCCCCGCAGGCATGCCCGGACCCACTCCCCGACCATGCCTCGAATTTCCGGGGCGGACACGGCTCCCGGCTCCGGATGCATGGGAAGATGACGGAGCCAGGCATCAGGCGTGACTGAAGCACAATTCTAGGATTTTTCCCTAGCTATTTCCTGACCGATTCGGCACACTCACGCCATTGCCATGAAAATTCCTCTGGAATCGATGTCCCGGCCGGCTCGTGGAAGCGGTGTTGAGGCGGGGGTGATGCCGGCGCGGTGGGTGGTGGCCGGGGCGCATGGCGCCTGGCTGCAAGCCCCCTCCGGTGGTGGGCCGTTCCGGCGCTCGTATCCCCCTCCGGTCTACCGCCGCGAAGAAGATGTCTATGTGATCGGACAGCATGCCGATCACGGGCGTCGGTTTCGCGGTTGACGGGTGCACCCGGTGCGGCGCGGCCCGGCCCCGGGCGATCCGTCGCGCCAGTCCTCCCGGAAGCGGGCGCAGCGCCCCCGGCCAGTGGGGACGCCGAACCCCGGCCTTGGCATTGCCGTGCCGGTGGACGAGTGTCCACCATGGCGGATCTTCCTTGCGGCGGTTCGATGATCGAGAGCCTGCGACGGCCGGAGGCTTATGACCATGCGGTCGGCACCATTCAGCGGCTCGAAACGCATATTTCGTGGGTCCTGCTGACCGGCGAGTATGCCTACAAGATAAAAAAGCCGGTCGACCTCGGCTTTGTCGATTTCAGCAGCCTCGAAAAAAGACGATGGTTCTGCGAGGAGGAAGTGTGGCTGAACCGCCGGCTGGCCGCTGATCTGTATCTCGGGGTGCGCGCCATCCACGGACCGGCGGACCGGGCGTCGTTTGCCGGCTCCGGTCCGGTCATCGACTGGGCCGTGCAGATGCGCCAATTTCCGCAAGAGGCGCTGATGTCGGCAGCGCTGGAAGCCGGCCACATTGAGCCGCGCCACTGGATCGAGCTGGCCGACCGGCTGGCGGCATTCCAGGCGGCGGCGGCCGTGGTGCGGGACGGTGAGGCGGCGACCGCGGGGTTTGGCACGCCGGAGGTGGTGCGCGCGGTAGCTCAGGCAAACCTTGAGGCCCTTGCGGCCTCACCTGAAGCCCGCGACGCCCGGCCTGCGCTCCAGCGGTGGACCGACGACACGATGGCCCGGCTGGCTCCGCTCGTCGACCGCCGGCGGTGCAGCGGCCGGGTGCGCGAGGGCCATGGCGACCTGCACCTGGGCAACATGGTTTTTCTCGACGACCGCATCCGGGTTTTTGATTGCCTCGAATTCAATGCCGACCTGCGGTGGATCGATGTCATCAGCGAACTGGCTTTCCTGGTCATGGATCTGGCGGGGCACGGCCTTGACCAGGACGGGGTCCGGGTGCTCAACCGCTGGCTGGATCGAACCGGCGATTACACCGGTCTGGCACTGTGGCGGTGGTATGTCGTGTACCGCGCGCTGGTGCGCGCCAAGGTGGCCGCGCTGCGGCAGCAACAGGCCGGACCAGCATCGCCGGAAGCACCGGCCCTCGCCGCTGCGGTGGGTGATTACGTGCGCCAGGCTGAAGCGACGATCGACGCCCCGCCCGGCCAACTGGTCATTACGCGCGGGGTGTCGGGCAGTGGCAAATCACATGTGAGCCGGCGGCTCTGCGACCACCTCGGGTGGATCCACCTCCGCTCGGATGCCGAGCGCAAACGGCTTTTCGGGCACTGGGGAACCGGAGCGGATGAGGCGGGTTCGGTCGACATCCCGCATCTCTACGCCCCGGCGACGACTGAACGGCTTTTCGGAGAAATACTGCCGGAGCAGGCAGAGGCGGTTCTCCAGGCCGGCTTTTCCGTGGTGGTTGACGCCACCTTTCTCAAGGCCCGGCACCGCCGCGTGATGGCCGAGGTGGCCCGCCGGTGCGGCGCGCGATTCCGGATCCTCGACTGCCCGGTCGCCGAGTCAGTGGCCCGCGACCGCATCGGGCACCGTCGCCAACTCGGCGGCGATCCGTCTGACGCCGATGCCGCGGTTCTCGCCCGCCAGGGCACTGCCATGGAGCCGCTCAGCCCCGCGGAACAACCGGTCACGGTGACCGTGGATACGACCACCAGCGACCTTGAGCTTGTCACCGCGGCGGCTTTGCGGGAATCTCCGGATTCATGAATCTTGCTGATCTGACCTGGCCCGCCGTGGCCTCGCTGGCACCGGACACCCCGGTGGTCATTCCGGTGGCGGCCCTCGAGCAGCATGGTCACCACCTTCCGGTGTTCACCGACTCGATGCTGCTCGGGGAAATCGTCAGGCGCCTCCAACCGCGGTTTGCCGATCGCGTGCTGTTCGCCCCGCTGCTCTGGCTTGGGAATTCGGACCACCACCTCGATTTCCCCGGTACGGTTTCCGCCGCGCCCCGGGTCTACCTCGATGTACTCAACGGCCTGGCGGAAAATTTCCTCCATCATGGTTTCCGGAGGATCCTCTTTCTCAATGGCCATGGCGGCAATGACGTTCCCGGCCGCCAGGCGGTCTTCGAACTGCGCCAGCGCCACCGCCACCGCGACGACCTGCTCCTGCTCTTCGCCACCTACTGGAGCCTGGGCGACGGACCGGTCGAGGGATTCACCCAATCCGAAATGGGCCATGCCTGCGAATGGGAGACATCGATGATGCTGCGGATTGATCCGTCGCTGGTCGGCGACCTGGCGGCGGCGGGCGCGGTGGCGCCCGGCCGGCCGTTCCTGCCCGCGGCGCGCGGGTGGACGACGAAGGACCGGAGCGGCCCGGGGCACATCGGCGAACCACAGGCGGCCACGGCCGCCAAGGGCGAAGTCCTCCTTGCCCGCTTCGCCGGCGATACCGCCTCGCTGATCGAACGCGTGATTGCATGGGACGGCTGCTCCTGGAACGGATGAAACCCGCCCATTCCCACGCCCGCCGCGCCTGGCTCGTCTGCGGCCTGCTCCTGCTCGCCTCGGCCATCAATTACATGGACCGCCAGACGCTGGCCAATGCGTCGGTGCGGATCACCCGGGAGTTCTCGCTCAGCCAGGAGCAATACGGCAATCTGGAAGCCTGGTTCGGCTACGCCTTCGCTGCCGGCTCGCTTTTTTTCGGTGTGCTCGCCGACCGGCTGCCGCTGCGCTGGCTGTACGCCGTGGTGGTCGCCCTGTGGTCGGGCGCCGGTTTTGTGACCGGCTATGCCGACACCTACCCGCACCTGCTGATCTGCCGCACCCTGCTCGGGTTCTGCGAAGGCGGGCACTGGCCGTGTGCGATCAAGGCGACACGCCTGCTGCTCGACGCCCGCGACCGCTCCCTGGGCAACAGCGTGCTGCAAAGCGGCACGTCCATCGGCGCCATCATCACCCCTCTGCTCATGCAGGCGTTGATGACGCCGGAGGTCGGAAGCTGGCGCGGCGCCTTTCAGGCCATCGCCGCCATCGGCCTCGTCTGGATCGTCCTCTGGCTCGCCCTCGTGCGCCGGAACGACCTGACCGCCGCCCCGGACGCCACCACCCCGTCCGCACGCGAGCCGTCGCTCTGGAAACTCATCCTCAGCCGCCGCATGCTCGTCATCTTCGCTGTCATCGCCTGCATCAATACCACCTGGCAGATCCTGCGCGCCTGGCTGCCGAAACTCCTGCAGGAAGGACGTGGATGGAGCGAGTCCCACGCGCTGTACTTCAACTCAGCGTGGTTCGTCGCCACCGACATCGGCTGCCTCGGGGCCGGCGCCCTCGCCGTCTGGCTGGCCCGGCGCGGCCTGCCGGTGACCCGCGCCCGGGTGCTCGTCTTTGCCGGATGCGGCCTGATGGTCACGGCGGCCGCACTCGCCCCGTTCACCCGCAGCACGCCGGCCCTCATGGCTCTGCTGATGCTCGCAGGGGCCGGGGCCCTCGGCGTCTTTCCCATCTACCACGCCTTCACCCAGGACATCTCCGGAAGCCGCCAAGGCCGCATCACCGGCATTGCCAGCGTGGCCGCCTGGATCCTGCCGGCCTGGGCCCAACGCGGGTTCGGCTGGCTCGCCGATACCACCGGATCGTTCAAAACCGGCTTCGTCCTCATCGCTTTTCTGCCACTGCTCGCCGCCGGCATCCTCGCCCTCGGCTGGGGACGCGACCCCCAATCCCAAAGCGACCAACCCCGCACTCCATGAACCGTCCCTTGCCACTCAACCGACGCACGTTCCTCGGCTCGCTCGCCGGTACCTCGCTCGCCGCTTCCCTGACGCCCACCGCCACCGGGACCGCCACCGCCACCACCGGTCCCCGGAAAAAAATCGCCCTGCTCGGCACGGTCAATTTCACCCACTCCCATACCCAGCACTTCCTCGACCGCTTCGTGCTCGGTTACGGATGGAAAGGCGAGTGGCGCCCGCCGTCGGTCACGCTCGCTTCCCTCTTCATCGATCAGTTTCCGAAGAACGAACTGGCCCGCGGGCGCGCCGAAGAATTCAAAGTCCCGCTCTTCCCGACCATCCGCGAGGCGCTCGGCCTCGGCCGGCCCGGGCTTGCCGTCGACGGTGTGGTCATCATCGGCGAGCACGGCGACTACCCCGACAACGACCGCGGCCAGAAGCTGTATCCCCGCCACGCCTGGTTCAAGGAGGTGGTCAAGGTTTTCGAGGAGGCCGGGCGTGCCGTGCCGGTCTTCAATGACAAACACCTGTCCACCACCTGGGCCGAATGCGCGGAGATGGTGGACGACTCGAAACGCCTCGGCTTCCCGTTCCTCGCCGGATCCTCACTGCCGGTGACCTGGCGCCTGCCCGCCCTCGACGTGCCCCTCGGCACCCCGCTCAAGGAAAGCGTCTGCGCCTGCTACGGCGGGGTGGATTCCTATGATTTCCACGGGCTCGAAACCGCCCAGTGCATGTCGGAACGCCGCCGCGGCGGCGAGGTCGGTATTTCCTCGGTCCACGCCCTCAAGGGAGCCAAAGTCTGGGAAACTGTGGCCGCCCGGCCCGATACCCGCCGCCTCCTCGCGTCCGCCCTCTCCCGCAGCAACACTCTGCCGGTAGTCAACGGCTACCCGACCGCACCCGTCTCCTTCGAGTGGGCCCGCACCGCCTTTCCCGACCCGATCGCCTATTTCATCGACCACCGCGACGGCTTCAAAACTTCCATGTTCCTGCTCGGCATCCAGGACTTCAACTACGCCGGACTGCGCGCCGACACCGATGAGGTCGTCGCCTGCCAGATGCACCTGCCGATGCCCGGTTCCGGGGCCACCACCGCCGACTTCTTCAACCCGCTGGTGCGCCACATCGAAACCATGGTCGTCGAAAACCGCGCGCCCTATCCGGTCGAACGCACCCTGCTCACGTCCGGCATGACCCTCGCTGCCGTTGAGTCGCTCCACCGCGGCCAGGTCCCGGTGGCCACCCCGGAAATGGACGTGCGCTACCAGGCGACGCCGGAATCAACGTTCTGGCGCGACTGACCGCGTCCACCCCGTCAGCGTCATTCCCGCTTGGCACCGGCTCACTCCCCTCCCATCAATGCATTCCGTCATGGCCACCCGCATTCTGCTCAGCACCACCTCGTTCCAGGACACCCCCGGACCCCACCACGAGCGCCTCGAATCCCGGGGATTTGAAATCGTGCGCGAACGCGGGCCGCTCCCCGAAGCGCGCATGCTCCAGCTCGCCAGTGAATTCGACGGCTTCCTCTGCGGCGACGACGCCATCACCCGCGCCGTGCTCGAAAAAGCGCGGCCCCGCCTGCGCGTCATCAGCAAGTACGGCATCGGCCTCGACAAAATCGATCTGGCCGCCGCCCGCGACCTCGGTGTCCCCGTGCTCTTCACCCCGGGCGTCAACCATACCACCGTCGCCGAACATACCTTCTGCCTGCTCCTCGCTTCCCGCCGCCACCTGCTCACCGCCACCGACGCCACCCGCGCCGGCCTCTGGAAACGCCCGACCGGCCACGAACTCTGGCAGCAGAAAATCGGCGTCATCGGCCTCGGCCGCATCGGCCAGGAAATGGTCAAACGATGCCTCGGCTTCGAAATGGAAGTCCATGCATTCGGGAATTTCTGGCCCGACGAGTTCGCCGCACACCACCCGATGGTCCGCCACCAGTCGATCGATTCCCTCTGCGAAGCGGTCGGTATCCTCAGCCTGCATACAAAACTGGAAGCCGCCAGCCACCATCTCATCGACGCCCGCCGCCTCGCCCGGCTCCCCGAGGAGGCCGTGCTCGTCAATACCAGCCGCGCCGAACTGGTCGACACCGCGGCTGTCCTCGACGCCCTCGACTCCGGCCGGCTCGCCGCTTACGCCACCGATGTCATGGACCAGGAGCCGCCCCCGCCCGACCACCCGCTCCTCCGCCACCCCAAAGCCATTGTCACACCACACATCGGCTCGCGCACCTACGAAAGCGTGCCCCGCCAGGCGATGATGGCCGCCAACAACCTCATCCACTTCCTCGAGGGTAAAGGCGAATTTTTTCAGGCCGGTGCCTGATGGCCTGCCGGTTTCCCTCGCCGCCCCCTTCTCACCTGCGGTTGCGCCGGCCGTTCGGCGCTGGCCTTTCCTCCCGACCCGCGAGCGGGCGCTGCTTTGCTCAGATGCGCCTCGGGCCGTCGTGCCGGCCCCGACCCAAAGCGGTGTCGCGGCCACCGCACTCCACAGCGCGTCCGCCTGCGGCGGGACGGGGATCCCCCAAGCCATCCCAAGCGAGGGGGCAACGCCCCGCTCCCATCCCAGCCTGGGGCAACGCCCCAGGAAAGCCCGCCACCGAACATCGGAAGGCTGAAGGCCCGCCCCATCCAGCAGATTCATGATGAGGGGCGGTCCGGCCCGGAGCAAGATAAGTCCCGGCCTTATGAAGAACGGACAGCCCTACAACCGGCGGATGCGGAAGAAGCTCGTGCCGTTGTTCGGGAGCAGGCCGCCCGGGGTGACCAGAGTACTGGTGTTGAGCGGCGTGATGGTGGTGGTGCCGGCGGCACCGGGGATGGACCCGTAACCGGGGACCACATTCCATTTGGCGGCGGCAGGCGGCGCGCCGGCCGGCTGCAGGCCGGTGGTGTATTCCAGGGCATAGGTGGAGCCGGCCGACGAGCTGAACGAAAGGTTCAGGGTGGTGGTGGCCGGGGTGTAAGCGAAGCTGGTGATCTGGGGCGCCGCGGCCCCACCGCCGACACTGGCCACCGCGGTTTTGGAAACGCTGGTCCCGGTGTTGGTCAGATCAAGGAGGATGATCCACTCGCCCGGCGGGAGATTCGGCAGCGCGCCGAAGGCGGCGGTGGCATCATGGGAGCCGACCTGATTGACGCCGGCGGCCGAGAAATCCGGATCCGAGGTGCCGGGCAGCTGGCTGCGCGCAAACGACTTGTTGGTGTCGAGCGCGCTCCAGTAGAGCGAAGCGGTGTCGCCGCCACCGCCCTCCCACATGACCATGCGGAACGGCACCCACTCGCCGTCGTCGAATTTCGGCGCACTGACATCGAGGATCGACACCGCGCCGCCCCCGTTGTCGAAGGAGGAATTGCCGGTCCATTCGTTGTCATTGATGAGCGGCACGCCATCAATTTCCAGATAGCAGAAGTCGTCGACCCCGTCCTCGAAGGCGATATAATTGTTTCCGTTGGCGACATCGAGGTTTTTGCGGTTCGCGTCGGACGGGATGAAGATTTCCCCGGTCATGTTGACGCCGTAGTTTTCCTGATTGCCCTCGAAGCTCCCCGGCACCGCATCGGCGAACAGGTTGCCGCCGGCGCCGTTCGGCGGGTACGGCGGATCGGGATTGTTCGACCAGTGGATGAACGGGATGATGGCGGTGCCATCGGGCGTATTGTTGTTCACGAGGGTGTCAAACGCCCCCAGACTGCCGGCATTCCCCTGCATGTAGATATCCGCCTTGAGCCCGGGCGCCGGGGTGCCGTTGTCGAGGTGACGGAAATGAGCCGGGGGCACGAGGTCGGCCACCTCCATGGTGCGCGGGTCTTTTTTCGCTCCGGCCAGACCGGGGAGGGCGGTGAAATTGCCGACCGTCCCGGGGATCTGGTCAAA
>JALRGF010000068.1 GCA_023253495.1 Verrucomicrobiales bacterium | reverse complement strand
CGGCTGGTGTCGGGCGGCGGCTGAAACAGCGCAGGAACAGGTCATCGATGATTTCCGCTGGCGAGCGCCCGGCTTTCAGGTGGGTTTCGACCACCTTGCCGGCGCCGATGCGCTGGTGGGTGGTGTCGCCGTTGAGCAGATGGAGCGCCTGGCCGAGGTTCGGTTCCATTTTCACCTCGCAGGAGCAGACGGAGGCGCGTTCGGCGCGTCCGAAGGTGCGCAGGAAGTAAGTGCTGACATTGCCATCGGCGATCTGCACGGCGCGGGCGCCCTCGGGCAACCCCTGGAATTTGTTTCGGGTCTCGGTGACCCGGCTGATGGCGTCGAGCAGGACCTCGGCCCGCTGGCGCCGAATCAGAGAGCGGGAGAAATTGCGTTCGTCGAGGGCGTTGCTCTCGTTCGGCCGGGTGGTGCGCTGGTAGGTTTTGCTGGTGGTGATGTCGCGCACGAGGCGTTTGAAGTCGTAGTTGTATTCAATGAAGCGTTTCCCGAGGGCGTCGAGCAGTTCCGGGTTCGTCGGGGGGTTCGAGATGCGGATGTCGTCGACCGGTTCGACGATGCCGACGCCGAGGAAGTGGGCCCAGATGATATTGGCGAGGTTGGTGGCGAAGAACGGGTTGTCGGGCGAGGTCAGCCAGTCGGCGAGCACGGCGCGCCGGTCCTCTCCCGGTTTGACGTCCGGTTCCGCGCCGCCGAGGAACTTCGGTTTGACGTCGCGACCGCCGACAAGGTGTTTCATCTCGCCGCCGCCGCTGTTGAAGACGATGAGTTCGCGCGGGTCCTCACTTTGTTTACGGCCGATCTGGGCGAAGAAGGCGGCAAAGCCGTAGTAGTCATCGGTGGTCCAGCGGTCGAACGGATGGTTGTGACACTGGGCGCACTGGATGCGCATGCCCATGAAGACCTGGGCGAGGTTTTCGGTGAGCTTGAGGGTGTCTTTTTCGATCTGGTAATAGTTGGTCGGCGGCGTCCGGAAGGTGCCGCCATTGGCGGCGATCAGTTCGCGCACGATCTGGTTGAACGGCACGTTGCGGGCAATGCGGTCCTGAAGCCAGTTGAAGTAGAGCAGCGAGCTTTTGTAGCTGACCTGATTGGTCGGGTTGGTCCGGATCTGAAGCAGCTCGGCGAATTTCATCACCCACAGTTCGGTGAACTCCTTGCGGGTGAGCAGTTCGTCGATCACGCGCTCCCGCTTGTCCGGCGCGGTGCTGGCCATGAAGGCCTCGTGCTCGGCGGGCGTGGGGAGCAGCCCGACGGTGTCAAGGAAGACCCGACGCAGGAAGACTTCGTCGGAGGCATCACCCGAAGGCAGGAGGCGCAGCTTGTGCAGCTTTTCGTGGACGAGGGTGTCGATGTAGTTCGCCTCCGGCGACGTGGGCCGGGTGTACTGCAGAGCCTCCGGGATGACGATGGCCTGGGTGCCGACGGTGAAGCTGGCGAAGCGGGCCATGACGAAGGCTTCGCCGCGTTCGCCTGAGGTGACGAGGCCGCCGGCTTCGACCGCCGCGCTGCCGGCATTGCTGGTGATGAAGGTGGCCAGCGGGGTGACGTCGCGGTCAGTGCCATCGGAGTAGCGGGCGAGCACGGTCAGCTGCTGCCGGGAGCCGCGACCTTCGAGCACGATCTGGGTCGGGGCGATCTCAATGCCGGTGACCCGGGCCACGGTGGCGGTATCATCATCGGGCACACCGGCCTCCAGCCATTCGAGCAGCGTGCGGTTGAGCGGGCTGTCCGCTTCAAAGCGTTTGCCGCCGGTATGGGGCACGGCACCGATGGATTTGGTGACCAGCAGGCTGTCCTCGGGCACGGCGAGGTTGATGCGGCGGCTGCCCAGTTCACGGGTAATGCGGAAATAATCGTCAGCCGGGTCGTACCCGAAGAGCGAAAGCCGGAACCCGTCCTGGCCGCGCGCCGAACCGTGGCACGACCCGGTATTGCAGCCGCCGCGCTCGAGGACCGGCATCACGTCGAGGCGGAAACTGACCGGGCGCTCGGCGGTGGCCGCAGTCACGGTGAGCGGCACCTCGGCAGTCTGACCGAAAAAGGCGGCGCGGATGGTCGATTTCCCGTCGGCCACCGGTGTGAAATGGTTGCCGTCCTGTCGGACCAGTGACGGGTCGTCCACCTCAAAGGTGACTTTTTTGGTCACGTCGCGGGTGGTGTCGTCAGCATAGGTCGCCATCACGACCAATCGTTGTTCGTCGCGCCGGGTTTCCAGTGAGCAGGCGGGCGGAAAGATGGCGATCGAGACGAGGTTTTCGCCGTCGCGCGGGCTGACCTGGGCCTCGGGATCGATCGGCTTGAGCACGGCTCCTTCCGGCCAAGCGGCCCCGGACGCCACCCATTCCCGGAGTTTGGCCACCTGTTCCGCGGTCGGGCGGGGTGCCTTGTCTTTCGGCGGCATGGCTTCGTCATCGTCCGGCGGAAGGTGCAACCGCTGCAGCAACAGCGACGCCTCAGGCGCGGCGGTGTCGACCGCGGCACCGGAGTCGCCACCGGCGGCCAGATCCGCGGCAGTATGCAGGCGCAGTCCGCCTTTGTCTTTGTCCGCGCCGTGGCACTGGACGCAGGAAGCTTCGAGCAGCGGCTGCACGTCGCGGACAAAATCCACGGCGGCCGCCGCCAGGCCTGCGGTCAGGACCCATGCGCCCAGACTCAGGATGAGGTGCGGGGATGAGCGGAATGGATGGAACGTCACTTGAGCATCATAAGCGCCACGCCCATTCCTTCAAGCGCCCCCACACCCCTAAACAGCCCACCGGAGCCCGCCTGAGGGAGGCCGCTCCCGCCACTCCGCGCCCGGGATCAGTACTCCATTCCCTTAAAAGTCATTGAGGTTCCCTTATGACCCGACCTGTGCGAGAAACTCTGATGCTCAATCGCCGCCTTCTCCCTCACGCCCTCTGGCTGGTCGCCGCCATCGGGGCCTACGCTGTGGGCAGCCTGCGCGATGGCCGGCCCGGTTCCGGCCAGACCCGGTCCGCGCCGGACGTCGTGACCGTGCCCGCAGCACCCGCCGGCCCGGGACTCGCCCGCGCCGCCGCCAAAGGCACCCCCGCCGGAAAGGAGGACGCCGCCAGTCCGGCCGCCGGGGCCGCGCGCGCCCTGCTGACCGAGGCCCAGATCGAAGCCACCGCCCGCGAAGCCTTCAACGACCCCAATCCGCTCAAGCGCCAGCTCGCCTTCGCCCGCCTGCTCGAAGGCCTGACGCCGGAAAATGCCGAACAGATCCGCGCCCAGATGCGCGGCGGCCGCGCCAGCGGCGATCAATGGCAGCTCTTCCAGTACGCCTGGGGCGCCGCCGACGGGCCCGGCGCGCTCGCCGCCGCCGCCAAAATCGAAAATGCCGACCGCCGCAATGGCGCCCTCGCCCAGGCGCTGACCGGATGGGCCAGCGCCGATCCGCAACAAGCCATCGCCTGGCTCGGGCAGATCGAAAACAAAGAGGAACGCACCCGCCTGCAAGGGAACCTCGTCGGCGGCCTCGCCGATCACGACATCGGTTTCGCCACCCGCTACGTGCTCGACCTCGCCGCCGCCGGCGACGGCAATGCCGCCGCGTACATGAACACGGTGGCCAGTGAGCAGCTCCGCAAGGAGGGTGCCGTCGCCTCCGCCCAATGGGCCGAATCCCTGCCGGACGGCGACGCCAAAACCTCCGCCCTCGAACGCGTCGCCAACAGCTATGTCGACACCGATCCGGCCGCCGCCGCCGCCTGGGCAACCCAGTTTGCCACCGTCGAGTACGGCGCGCGCATCATCGACGAGGTCGGCGAAGAATACGCCGAACGTGATCCCGGTGCCGCCGTCCAGTGGTTGCTCGGCTTGCCCGAAGGCCGAGCCCGGGAAGCCGGCATGCACGGGGCCCTCGGCGAATGGGCCCGCCGCGACCCCACGGCCGCCAGCCAGTTCCTCATCGACCTGCCGGCCTCTCCGCTCAAAGACCAGGCGGTCAGCGGCTTCGTGCGCCGGGTGGCCTGGGAGGAACCCGAATCCGCCATCGCGTGGGCCCGTACCATCGCCCAGGAATCCACCCGCAACGAAGCCATGACCCGCGCCGCGCAAGCGTGGTTCATCCGCGACCGCGAAGCCGCCACCCAGTGGCTGCCGAACAGCGGGCTCTCCCCCGAAGCCCAGAAACGCGTGCTCGAAACCAAACGCGACGGCCGCCGCGGCCGCGGCTGATACCGACGGGCACAGTGCCAATGCCCTGCGTCGGGCCGCGGCGTCCGTTCTCAGTACGAACAAGCCGGCCGCCGGAGGGGCGTCGCCGCCATCTCCCGGAGCCGCCGCACCACCGCCTCCACCGTCTCGTCCAGCGTCGAGGTGCCAGCCGTCAC
This sequence comes from Verrucomicrobiales bacterium, assembly GCA_023253495.1. Lineage (GTDB taxonomy): Bacteria > Verrucomicrobiota > Verrucomicrobiia > Verrucomicrobiales > V1-33 > CAJBME01. The sequence continues at coordinate 3,028 of JALRGF010000068.1, read as the reverse complement.
CCCGACATCCGTGACCCCCTCAAACCACCGAGGGTCCAAGTCTTCAGGGCCCTCGACGTGCCGCGCCCGCGCACCCAGCGCCCCGACCCGCGCCGCCAGCTCCCGGGTATTATTGCTGTTCCGGCCGCCCACCACCACCACCACTTCACTCACGCGGCACAACTCATCCAAAGCCTGCTGCCGGTCTTTCGTCGGCTGACACACCGTGTCCACCCACCGCACCTCCACCCCGGGCCGCTCCCGCCGGATCATCTCCACCAGCCGCTCCACCCGCTCCAACGGCTGCGTCGTCTGCGACACCACCCCGAGCGCACACCCGTACGGCACCGCCCCCACGTCATCCGGCCCCTCCACCACCACCGCCCCCGGAAAATCACCGGTCAAGCCGCGCACTTCCACATGGTCCCGCTTGCCGATCACCACCGGAAAATACCCCGCCGCCACCAGCCGCGCCAACGCCCCATGCGCCTTCCGCACCAACGGACACGTCGTGTCCGTCACCTCGTGCCCCGCCGCGCCCCACGCCCGACGATGCCCGTCCGCCGCCCCATGCGCCGTAATCACCACCCGCTTCGTCCCCACCCGCCCCACTTCCTCCAACCGCCCCTCCCGCACCCCCATCCCCGCCAGCTGCGCCGACACCACCGGATTATGCACCAACTGCCCCAACACCGTCACCGGCCCGCCCGCCGCCACCGCCCGCGTCGCCCGCAACGCGTCCCGCACCCCGAAACACATCCCATACGACCGCGCCAGATGAATGTTCATACAGTTCAATAAATGATAGATGGCACAAAGCCGGGACACCCGTCCGCACGGACGGCTTTGCTTTGTGCAGCAAAGCTACACCTCTTTACTTTGCTTGGCAAAGCCTTTTTCGCAGAAAATCATCCCTCCTCACTGGTCCCGCCCAAACGTTTCCCTTCTCCCGAGCCGTGGAGTGAATCTCACCGTGCGGACCAAGTGGTGCCGATGGTGCCTGTCCCAATGGTTCCCAACGCCCCGCAGGAATGGCCCTGGCAGTTCCTCTCCCCGACCGCCCCACTCTGCCCTCATCCGAGGACCGGCCACTGCGTTCGCCATCACCTCCATGAAAACTCCCTCCAACAACACTCCGACGATGCCGTCCGCCCATCGGCCATCGCCACACGTGCCTCCTGACATACCCCCGCCATTCGTTCCCCACCCACCTCCTCCAAAGCGGCACCGACATCCGCACCCTCCATTCTCTCCTCGGCCATTCATCGGTAGAGACAATCATGATCTACCTCCATATCCTTGACCGTCCGGGCGCCGGCGCCCCCAGCCCACTCGACCTCTAACCCCTTCCTTCCAGACGCATTCCACAGTTTCCCCTTGGCTCCCCAGCATTTCTCCGCTAAATATCAGCATGAACGCTCCATGCGAAGCCCTGTCCCTCCGGGTCGCATTTGCACCAGTTATGCGACGGTCGCATATCCAGGACGAAAGGCGACGGTCGCATAATAAAACTGTTGGGCGAAGACACACACATGAAACACTTCATTCTGATTGCTCTCGCTGCTTGCTTTGCATTAGGTTGCCGCAGCAGTCCTTTCGGGTACCAAAACGACCATGTGAAAACATCGGACATTCCCTTCACTTTTGACGGAATAGAGGAATGGAAAGTAGCCTTAGCAACCAGCGAGGGTTCGGAAAAGACTTATGTCGTTTCCAGAATCGGGGCCGAATTTAAAGTTAAAGCGAATGTTGCTGACAATAAGCTGATAATGTGTTTTTGCGCTCCCTTAAGCGAGTATAAGGTGGTAGACCATGGAAACTATAGAACGTACGAATGGCCAAATCCAGACGTTCCGCATTCTTTTGATGGTCACTTTACAATGAAATATCAGGGCCAAGCAGTGTCGCTTGATGTTCATTACATGTACTCTGATTCATTGCGCACCTGGCCAATGGTGAAAAATGCTCTGCTTTCAATAAGACCCAACGAAATTCCCGCCCAACAAGGCGGAGCACAGAACCCCTGACCCGCCGCGAGTTCAATCCGTCATGCTCATTCCACCCTCAACCCGTATTCGAAGCCGCGCCCCCGCTCAGGGGTTCGGTGTCCTTTGACGTTCTCCAACAAATTCCTTGCGGCTTAGGCGGTATCGTGGACAATACCGAAGGTGTATGCAGGTCTCGACACGTCAGTCCTTGTGGCGGGACTCCGATCCAAACGAGGAGCCAGCTTTCAGATTCTCCGCGCGATCCGCGCCGGGGACATCCGTATTGCCGTATCTGTCGCCCTCGTTCTTGAGTATGAGTCGGTCGTTCTGCGGCCTGGTCTCATTCCTCATTTCACGGCTGATGAACTCCGCAGGATTGTGGACGGTCTGTGCCAACTGGCGGATCACCAGCAAGTGTTTTTCGCTTGGAGGCCATTCCTAGCAGACGCAGATGACGACCTTGTCCTCGAGCTCGCGGTCGCAGCATCGGCAGCATTCATCATCACACCCAACATCAACCACTTTCGAGGTTCAGACTCAATGGGGGTTCGCGCCATCACACCTGCCACAACACTAGGCTTCATCAGACCATGACTACATTATCCATCCGTGTTCCTGCTTCCCTTCATCGTGCGATCAAAGAACTCGCGACGAAGGACGGTTACTCCATGAACCAATTCCTGATTACAGCGGCAGCAGAGAAGCTTTCGGCATTGGAGACCGTTGATTATCTTCGACATCGAGCTGAACGAGCCAACCTGAAGGATTTTGACCGCCTGCTGACCCGAGTACCTGATTGCGACCCGGATCCGGGTGACGAGCTACCTCCAAAACACAAAAAGAGAATCGGGTCGGCGTGACGTGATGGCGCCCGTCACCCCTCCCACACCACCCGGCATGCGGGTTTGCCTCGCTGCGCTCACCCTTCGGGCAGCCTGTCGGCTGGCTGTCTCCCTGCGGTCGGCGGCACCGGGCGGTTCCAATGAGACTTAAGGGGAGCGTGATGAGCGTTCCCCGTAGTGCCGCCTGATCCAGATGTCTCTGAGTAGCGGGACTCCCAT
>JALRGF010000029.1 GCA_023253495.1 Verrucomicrobiales bacterium | reverse complement strand
ACGGCCGCATGGGCGACATCGGGTAGTAGTCGGCCTGCAGCGGGCCGCAGGCGGACTCGATCGCCTGGAGGTGAGCGCGGACCTGTTCCAGGTAAGCGGCGCGCACGCTGCGGGGGTCGAGTTTCAGCTCGCGGCCGGCCGCCTCGAGGTCGCGGAACTCGTTGAAATCGCGGAAAGGAAAGGAAAGCTCCTCCTCGGCCATGACGTGGAGGAGCACCAGTTCGTGGTTGTTGAAGGCGAAGTGGTGCAGCGCCTGCACAATCCGGTCCGGGTCGTCGAAAAGGTCGCTGATCAGGATGACCAGGCCGCGGCGCGGGATGCGGTCGGCCACCTCATGCAGGGTGTCGGCGAGCGCGGTCTCGCCGCCGGGTTCGGTCCGGTGGAGTTCCTCGAGGATGCGGCGGACCTGACTCGGGCGGCTGGCCGCCTTGATGAAATGCCGGAGCGCGGCATCGAAGGTGACCAGACTGACCGCATCCTGCTGCCGGACCATCAGGTAGCTCAGGCCGGCGGCGAGGTAGCGGGCGTAGTCGAATTTGCTCGGCTTCTTTCCGGCAACCGGCGCGGCCAGGGTGCCGGTGTACGCCATGGAGCCGGAGCAATCGAGCACGATGGTGGCGCGCAGGTTGGTTTCCTCGATGTACTGCTTGATGTAGTACCGGTCGTTCTTGCCGTAGACGCGCCAGTCGAGGTCGCGGATGTCATCGCCGGGGGAATACTGACGGTGCTCGGCGAAGATGACGGAAAACCCCTTGTTGGGTGAGGTGTGGCGGCCGGACATCGTCCCCTGCATTTTCCGGCGGGCCAGCAGCTCCACACGCGTGACCACCGCCGCCGTCTCCGGCGGGAGCAGCCGCATGCAGGGCAGGCTGGTAAGCGACTCGGCCACGGGGTCACGGGAAGGCGGGCTCCGCCTTCGGTTGGAAATGCTCAAGCAGCATCCGGACAATCTGGTCGCTGGTCACGCCGGCAGCCTCGGCATTGAACGTGGTGAGGACGCGGTGGCGCAGGACCGGCAGGGCCATGGCGGTGACGTCAGCGGTGGTGGCGTGGAAACGACCGTGGAGCAGGGCCCGGGCCTTGGCCGCGGTGATCAGATAAATGCCGGCGCGCGGACCGGCCCCCCAGCCGACCATTTCCCTCACGAAGTCCGGTGCCTCCGGCTGCTTCGGGCGGGTGGCGCGGGCGAGGGTGGCGGCGTACTCAATCACGTGATCGCCGACCGGCACCCGGCGCACGATGTCCTGGAGCTGAATGACCTGGCGGGCGTCGACCAGCGGGGTGAGCTCAACCGGAGCCGCACCGGTGACCTGGCGGATCACCTGTCTTTCCTCGGCCGCGCTCGGGTAGTCGACGAGGATGTTGAAGAGGAAGCGGTCGAGCTGAGCCTCGGGGAGCGGAAAGGTGCCTTCCTGTTCGATCGGGTTCTGGGTGGCGAGCACAAAGAACGGGTGAGGGAGGTCGTGGGTCGTCTCGCCAACCGTGACGTGTCTTTCCTGCATGGCCTCAAGCAGGGCGGCTTGGGTCTTCGGCGGCGTCCGGTTGATCTCGTCCGCCAGCACCATGTTGGCGAAGATCGGTCCGTGAACGAACCGGAAGACGCGCCGCCCGGTGGTATGGTCCTCCTCGAGCACCTCCGTACCGGTGATGTCCGAAGGCATCAGGTCGGGCGTGAACTGGATGCGCTTGAAACTCAGATCCAGCACCCTGGAAACGGTCGACACCAGCAGCGTCTTCGCCAGACCCGGCACTCCGACCAGTAGCGCGTGGCCGCGACAGAAAATCGCAATCAACAGCTGCTCAATCACATCGGACTGCCCGACGATCACCCGCGACAGCTGCTCGCGCATCTGCGCATAGGTGTCCTGGAGTTGTTTGACAGCTTCGATGTCGCCGGCCGGCAGCGCAGGGGTGGTTTCAGACATGATGGATTGATGCTAAGAAAAGGGCGGACCCTAGTCGATAGTGAGCCGCTTCCCCAGCACAATCGTATCACTGGTCAGCCCGTTGCGCTTCTTCAGGTGCGCCACCGTCACACCATAACGGGTGGCCAGTTTCGACAGCGTGTCGCCCCGCTTGATGTCGTGCACCCGCACCACCGTCGCCTTCTCCTGGCGCGTCGTCTTGCTCTTGCCCGGTGGTTTGTACACCGTCTTGACAGCGGTGCCGGTCCTGGTGCCGGTGGCTTTTTTCTCGCCCGGGCGCGCCCCGCGGCCGGTCGAGGCCACGGTGCCAGTCGACTTTTTCGCCGCCGCCGCTCCGGCCGACCCCTTTGCTTTTGTCCCGCCGCCGCCCGCCGCCGCCACCGCGGATTTCTTTTTGGCAGTCCCGCCATTGGCCGCCACAGCCCGGGTGGGCACCTTGGAAACCGCCCGGGCGCTCGTCCCGGTTTTCGGCGCCGCGGCCGAACGGACCCCGGTCCCGGCGTCCGCCGCCCCCGCCGACCGCTCCACATACGGCGTCACCACCGCCTGCTCCGCCCCGGGATCATAGCCATACGAATCCTGACTCGCATACGCATCCTGGTAGCGGTCGGGCGCCACCGGTCGACTCGCCACCACCGGCTCCTGCCTGGGCGCGGGCACCGGAGCCGGCGCGGCGGCCACCACCACCGGCTCTTCCTCAATCACCGGATCACTGTGACCGAATGGCGCTCCGTCACCCGTGGTAAAATCCTGCCCATCCCGCGGATACCCGGCCGGAGCCGGCTGCGACGCATCCCCGTAAAACCCGCCTTCGCTGTACCCCCCGTTGTCCGCCAGCAGATCCCCTCCCTCCCCGGCCTTGTTGCCCTGACAGGAAACCAGCAGCCCGCCGCTCAGCAGGCTCATCAGAAGGAGTCGATAGCTCATGACAAGGCTCAATCCGGCGACCGTCCGCCGATGAGCCCGAATATTCCTTATTATGGAAATTGAAGCAACCTTAAATAAATCCCCGCGGATATCGGAGCGCGGCCTTATTTCTTGAGCAGGTCGCGGATTTCGGTCAGCAGTTTGACGTCGGCCGGCGTCTCCGGGGGGCCGGCGGCTTCCGCCTTCTTGTCCATGAGCGCGCGCAGTTTGTTCATCGGCTTGACGAAGACGAGAAAGACGATGAGGGCGAGCAGCAGGAAGTTGACGATGCCGCCTCCCAGGCTGCTCATGCCGCTGATAATGGCGTCCATGCTTCCCTTGCCGCTGACAAAGGCCACCAGCGGCTCGATCACGCCTTTGACCACGCCGTCGACCAGCTTGCCGAAGGCGGCGCCGATAACCACGCCGACCGCGAGGTCAATGACATTTCCTTTGAGGGCGAATTGTTTGAATTCAGAGATGAGTTTCATGGTGGGGATGTGACTTCGGTTCTCCGGAGTGATAGCAGGCCCGGTCCGTTCGGACGAGAGGTTTTTTTGGCGGAATCGGTTCGCGGGGCCTCAGAAGTGTCACATTCTGTTCTTGTTGTGAATACAGAGACCGGCTTGGGACACCCGCTCGGGCCACGCGCCGCGACCGGGTATCGGGCTGAGCGGTCGTGCGGGGTGGCTATCGTGCGAAGAGGCTGAACATAAGCATGGCTTCCGAGACCGCCTCGCCGTTGACGGTGCAGCGGGCGCGGGCCTGGCCGATGTTGCGGCGGTTCTTGAGGATTTCCGCTTCGATGACCAGGGTGTCCCCGGGGACCACCGGCTTGCGGAATTTTACCTCGTCGGCCGACATGAAATACCCGATTTTGCCGGCGTTCTCCGGGATGCGGAGCATGAGGATACTGGCGACCTGGGCCATGGCCTCAAGCTGCAGCACCCCGGGCATGACCGGATGGCCGGGGAAATGCCCCTGGAAGAAAGGCTCGTTGATGGTGACCGATTTGACTGCCGTGCACTTGTTTTCGCCCTCGAAACCGATGACGCGGTCGACCATGAGGAACGGGTAGCGGTGCGGGAGGATACGCATCACCTCGTTGACGTCGAGGACCGCTTCTCCGGTCGGCAGGTTCACCGGCGTCGGCATGAGGGCGTCGAGGCGCCGGTACGTATCCGCCAGCTTGCGCGCCATTTCCGTATTCGGGCCGTGGCCCGGTTTCACGGCGATGACGTGTCCCATGATGCGTTTGCCGGAGAGCATCAAGTCGCCGACGAGATCGAGGATCTTGTGACGGGCCAGCTCCTCCGGGAAGCGCATCGGCTCCTTGGAGAGCACGGCGTCTTCGCGCAGCACGATGGCATTCTCCAGGTTACCGCCCTTGATCAGGCCTTTCTCGAGCAGCGGCTGCACGTCCTCGTAATGCACAAAGGTGCGGGCCGGAGCGACCTCGCGCTCGTACGAATCGGGAGTGATTTCCAGGCTGTAGAACTGGGTGAACTGCGGATGCCCGCCGGCCTGGGTCACCGAGACCCGGAACTTCTTGTCCGGCACAATGGTCAGCAGGCTGCCGGTTTTCGTCTCGAGGTGGATCGGCTCGCGAACCTCAAACACCCGGCGGAGCACATCCTGCCGCTCCAGCCCGGCTTTGCGGAGGCATTCGACGTACGGGCGCGCTGAGCCGTCGCCGATCGGCGGTTCGTTCGCGTCCATCTCGATGATGGCATTGTCGACCCCCATGCCGGTGAGCGCGCTGATCACATGCTCGACGGTGTGCACCTTCACGCTGCCTTGGGCCAGGGTGGTCGCCCGCTCCACCGTCTGCACGTTTTCGACGCGGGCCGCGATGAACGGCTGGTCCTCGAGGTCGACCCGCCGGAAGCGCAATCCGGTATTCGGCTCCGACGGCTTCAGGGTCAGGGTGACCTTTTCACCGGTGTGCAGCGAAGTGCCGGTGAGGCTGGCCGGCTTGGCGATCGTATGTTGAAAATCAATGGATTGTGACATCTTTGCAACCGTCATGCTGGCCCCGATGGCGGCGGCAGGCAAGCGCGATCCGCGGCCCCCGGTGAATTTCGCGCCCGGCGCCCGGCCCGGCAGGACCGCGGGACCGGGGGTCGACCGGGAGCGGTGGAGATCGGAGGCGGGGCGTGCCCGATCCGCGCGGTGCGCGGATGCTGCTTGACGGGCGGGCGCGGTGCGGGCAGTCAGCCGGATGCGGCCGTGGCGACCGATTGCCTTCATTCCGGATTTCTGCGTGGTGGCGGAGTCGGACGACTGGATCGTGGTCGACAAACCGGCCCCGCTGCAGGTGCATCCCGCCAAACCCGACAGCCCGCCCACGCTGCTGGACGGGCTGGAGCAGCTGCTGGCCTATGAAATCACCAATGGCGCCCGGCTTTCGCTCATCAACCGGCTGGACCGGGAAACCAGCGGTCTGGTGCTGGTGGCCAAGAACCGTGACACCGCCCGGGTGCTGGGCAAGGCGATGATGCGCCGGCAGATCGGCAAGCGGTATCTGGCGGTCGTGCACGGCTGGCCGGAGGCGGACGCCTTTGCCGTCGACCTCCCTCTGCGCCGCCGCGGCGAGTTTGATCCGGACACCCCGGTCCGGCTGTTGCAGGCGGTGCATCCCGCGGGGGCCCCGAGCCGGACGGAGATCGAGGTGCGCCGCCGGTGGATGCGCCCCGCCCGCTCGGCCGGGCCCCAGCCTTTCGCGCTGGTCGAAGCCCGGCCGGTGACCGGTCGCATGCACCAGATCCGCGTGCACCTGTCCCACGCCGGGCACCCGGTGGTCGGCGACAAGTTGTACGGCCCGGACGGGCCCGTCCGGTATCTGGAGTTCATCGAAAGCGGGTGGACCGACGCGCTGGCGGCCGCCCTGCACCTGCCGCGCCACGCCCTGCATTCGAGCCATCTGACGGTGGAGACCGAGGCCTGGGGCCGGCTGCTGTTCGACTCGCCGCTGCCGGCGGACCTGGCGGCATGGGCGGCGGGTGAAGGCGGCGGCTTTTCCGGGGAGTGTGCGGAAGCGACGCCGCTCCGGGTCAAGGACGGCATGACGGCCTGAGAGGCTTTTTTCAGGCTTCCCCGATGGTGCCGGCGGTTGCCATCGTCGCAGGCCGTGCCACGTATGCGCGTGGCGCGACGCGCCCCTGCCGTCGGGGGTGTGCTGCGCTTTCGGTTCCTGTTTTCATTTGTGATGCCGACCATGCCGTCCTGGCTTGCCTTCAGCCTTCCCGTGATGCTTGCGTATGTCGCGGGGGCCACACCTTTCGGCTGGCTGGCCGGCCGGCTGCGGGGTCTCGACCTGCGTGAGCACGGCAGCGGAAACATCGGGGCCACCAATGCGGTGCGGGTGCTGGGCAAGCGGGTCGGGATCACCGTTTTTGTTCTCGACCTGCTCAAAGGCTGGGGGCCGGTGGCCTTCGCCCTGTGGTGGGCCGCCACCCAGCCGGCCTTCGCCGGGCGGTCGCTGGCGGCGCAGACGGTTCCGGTCCTCGCCGGTCTGGGGGCGGTGCTCGGCCACACCTTCACCTTCTGGCTCGGCTTCAAAGGAGGCAAGGGCGTGGCCACCAGCACCGGAATCATGCTGGGTCTGGCACCGTGGGCCCTGCTCGCCGCCGTCACCGCCTGGGCCCTGAGCCTGAAAATCTCACGATACGTCTCACTTTCCTCGATCATCGCCGGCTGGGTGCTGCCGGTGGCCGTCGGGCTGCTCGGATGGCGGTCGGGACACTGGAATCCTCCCCTGCTGACGCTCGCGCTGGTCATCGCCGCACTCGTCACCGTCCGCCACCGCACCAACCTCGCCCGCATCGCCGCCGGAACCGAACCCAAAGCCGGTGCGCGCCGGTCCGCCGCCCCGCCTCAATCATGAAACACATCGGCATCATCGGCAGCGGCAGCTGGGGGACCGCCCTCGGCGTGCTGCTCGCGGGCAACGCCGCCCGCGTCACCCTCTGGGGGCGCGAGGAAGCGGCCATCGAGACCATCAACCGCCACCACCAGAACCCGTCCTACCTGCCCGGTATCACCCTGCCGCCAAACGTCGGCGCCACCACCGCCCTGGAGGATCTCGCCGGCAGCGACGCCGTCTTCGTGGTGGTCCCGTCGCGGGCGGTGCGCGCGGTGGCCGCACGGCTCGCGACCGTGCCACTGGCCCCCGGAGTGCCGGTTGTCAGCTGCATGAAGGGCATCGAAAACGGCACCGGCCTGCGCATGTCCGAACTGCTCCTCGATGCCATGCCCGGACGACCGGTCGCCGTGCTCTCCGGGCCCAACCACGCCGAAGAAATCGCCCGCGGCCAGCCGGCCGCCGCCGTCATCGGCTGCGCTGATCCCGCCCTCGGCCGGCGCCTGCAGGAACTGGTCACCCTCCCGTGGTTCCGCGCCTACACCAGCGGGGACCTGATCGGCATTGAATGGGGCGCCGCCGTCAAAAACGTCTTTGCCATTGCCAGCGGGCTGGCCGGCGGTCTCGGGCTCGGCGACAACGCGCGCGCCGCCCTTGTCACCCGGGGTCTGGCGGAAATGGTGCGGCTCGGCACCGCCATGGGTGGACGGCCCGAAACCTTCCAGGGACTCAGCGGCGTGGGCGACCTCGTCGTCACCTGCTACAGCGAGCACAGCCGCAACAATCGCGTCGGCCAGGCACTCGGCAGGGGAGAGTCGCTCGACTCCGTGCTCGCCGGCATGACCATGGTTGCGGAAGGCGTGCCGAATACCGAATCCATCTATCACGCCGCCCGCCGCGCCGGGGTGCGTACACCGATCATCGACACCGTCTACGCTGTGCTCTACCGGAACCTCGATCCCCGGGAGGGCCTGCGGGCGCTTTTTGCCCGCGATCCGCGGCCGGAAGCCGAATAAGCAGGCCGGGCCGCGCACCCGCCTAACGGACCGCCTGCTTCTTGCCGATGGCCACCGCGGTTTTGATCGGGCCCTCGTAGCGGCTGATGATCTGGGTCCAGTTGTGTTCCTCGCTGACGTAGCGCATCCCGTTGAGCATGACCTCGGCCCGCAGCTCCGGTTCCTGGAGGATGCGGCGGGCGCGCCGCAGCGCCATCCGGAACTTGCGGTGGCAATCGCCGATGACCCACTTCTCCTGGTGGTTGAGCGGCTCACCATTGACCTGCCGGCCCATCGCCTCCCGGTACAGCGGCACGTTCATCCACGTCATCTTCACTCCGACCTGGCCGTACCCGTGCACCGCCTCCTTCGGCGCATCCGAGTCCTCCAGGACATCGATCTCCGGGTCGGAAACGGTTGACCGCAGGCCATCCACCCCATGCACCACCGGGATGCAGCCGAGTTTCATGGCCTCCAGCTGGGCCAGTCCGAACGGTTCGTACAGGCTGGGCATGAGAAAAAAATCACTGCCGGCATAAATCCGGATGACCGCTTCGCGGTTGATGAACTTGTCCTTGGCGTAAAGGACGCGGCCGAGCTCCGGCTGGGCGGCGACATGTTCGAGAAACTCGCGCACCCTCGGGTCGTTGTTGCTGTTGCTGCCGGCGAGAATCCACTGCGCCGAACGATGGCGCTGCAGAAACCCGAGCACCTCGTCCATCACCAGATAAAACCCTTTCTGCAACGGATCAAACCGGCCGACCCAGGCATACAGGATCGCCTCCGGATTTTCCTCCAGCCCGAGCTGCCGCTGCAACGCCCGTTTGTTGGCACGCTTGAAATCCAGCAGCGCCGCCGCCTGCCGCGCCGACGAAGCCGAAGGACCGGGCCTGCTCAGCGTGTGAAAGCCGTCGCCACTCAGGGCCGGGGAGCCGACTGGATCATAGTCCGCCGAAATGGCGTGATGCATGTCGTACAGCCGGCCCTGGTTGATCTTGTCCGACAGGTTTTTCAGCAGCAGGTCAAACGTGTCCCGCTGGAAAAGCGAGCGCACGTAATTCTGGTTGGCGATGACAACATGGGCCTCGTAGACGGCGGCCTCGAGCGGGGAGTAGTTGCCGTAGTTGTTGGCGAGCGGACTGGCGGCCAGCCCGAGGGCGGCGCGGGCGTACTCGGGCGGGCGCTGCTCGTCATACGTATTGTGCAGCATGAAGATCTTGCCGACGCTGTAGCTCGGCGGCAGCAGACCGAGGCACGGCCCGGTCAGCCAGTCGTGCACCATCACAAAATCACACTCGCCCTCGAAAGTGGCCAGGTTCCCGCGCGCCGCCGAGGATCCATTGAGCCGGGGCGCAAAGTGCGCCGCCGCACGGTTGAAGAGCATCGCCGCACGGAAAAGAGGGTCGTCGCCCAGTTTTTCGTCGTGGTTGCCCCGGAAATAAAGATGCGGGTGCGGACCGAAAAAACGGTCGTGGGCGACCGCATAGACCCAGGTGCGCGTCGATTCCTCAAACCGCTGCAGCAACCGGAATTCCGCCCAGCGCGGCTGCCCGGGCCAGTCGAGCGGCAGCTCGGCGCGCTCGCCGGTGTCTTCCCAGCCGCCCTCGGCGAGGATCGGGCGCAGCCCGGGCACGATGACCCGCACATCGGCGCCGAGAATGGCATTGAGCTGCGCCGGAATTGTTTTGGACACTTCACCCAGGCCGCCGGCTTTGGCCGGATCGCGCTCGATGGTGACCCACAGCCCGCGCCACGCTTCTCCCTTGGGCTTGCCTGTGAGGACTGTCCTTGCGGAACCGATGGTTGCGAGTGAGGTCTCGGCCAGCCGTTTGCGTCGCCCGGGGGACAACGGAGGGGCGGCCGACGATATTGATTCAGCAAGGGCAGACATCCCAGTGGGACCGTAGCACAAAAGGGCGTCCGTGTCGTCCGACGATGAAATAAACCCCCGAAAATTTCAGCTTCGAACGACACGGACAGAAGCAGATACAGCGACTGCCATGCCAATCTTGCGGGAAATCGTTCCTTTTTCCGGTGGCGGCCGCGGATCGGGCGGGCTTGCAATTCCATCCGCCGTGGGTGCGCCGCACTCCACCCGCTGTGGGGGCGCCGGACCCTAGACGGCCAGCTTCCACGGCCCGCGCAGCGGGCGGGTGAGCAGGGCGTTGGCGGCCGCGTCGGACCCGAAGGTTTCGGCCTCGGGGTCGAAGCGGACCGGACGGCCGAGGGCGGCGGAAATGGCTCCGAGATGGCAGAGGGTGGCGGCGCGATGGGCCACGCCGGCGGGAGCGGCAGTGCGTCCGCGGGTGAGCACGGCGTCGATGAAATTGCCATGGTGGCTTCTGGAAGCGAAGAGCCGGGTGTCGCTGTCCTTCAGTTTGACCGTGCGCAGGCTGGGCGGGTCCGTCTCCAGGCGTTCGTTTTCGGTGAAAATCGAACCGGTGGATCCGATGAAGCGCACGCCCCACTGGGTCTGGTCGGTGGTGCTGAACATGACCATGCGGGGGCCCTTGGGATAGTGGTACTCAATGCGGAAACTTTCCGGGGCGTCGTAGAGGCCTTTCTCACGGCGGGTGACTCCGGTGGCGGAGACTTCGGTGGCCGTGGTCTCATCCATGCCGGCTCCCCACTGGGCGACATCGAGAAAGTGGGCGCCCCAATCGGTGATGTAGCCGGGCGCGTAATCGTTGATCCAGCGGAAATTGAAGTGGCAGCGGGCCGCGGTGTATGGCGCTTCGGCAGCCGGCCCGAGCCAGAGGCTGTAGTCAAGGTCCGCCGGCACCTCTTCCGGCCCCTCCATCCCGGTGAAGCCTCCGCTGATCGCAAAAGCGCCGGGCACGCCGATTTCGATGGTGCGGAGGTCGCCGATGTACCCGTTGCGCACCCACTCGCAGGCCATGCGCGTCTTCAGGACCGAGCGGCGCCACGTGCCGCACTGCAGGACGCGCTGGTGTTTTTCGACGGCCTGGCAGACCGCACGCCCGTCGGCAATCCCGCCCGCCAGCGGCTTTTCGGTGTAGAGGTCCTTACCGGCCGCGGCCGCAGCGGTGGCGATGACCGCGTGCCAGTGGTCGGGCGTGGCATTCATGATCGCGTCGACATCCGCGCGGGCCAGCACCTCGCGGAAATCACGGTACGCATCCCCCTCCTTGAGCCCGGCAAGGTTCCGCGCGGCCTCGCGATGGCGGGCATCGACATCACAGACAGCGACCACCTGGACGCGGTCGTCATTGAGGAACGACTGCAGATTGCCGGTACCCATGCCGCCGACGCCGATGGCCGCCAGGCGCACCTTGCCGTTGGGAGCGGTGGCACCATCTTTTCCGAGGACGCGCGCCGGCAGGATCAGGGGCGCGCCCAAAGCGGCGGTGGCGGAAGCAAGCAGGCGGCGACGGGTGAAAGCACGGGACATGGCGGGAAATGGCGGGAAATGGAATGGGGGACCCGGGGGGACCCGCAGCAGTATGAGGATCGGTCTCCCCCCGACAAGCCCGGAATACCGGATCGCCACCGGGTATTTTCGGTTCGGAGCGGCTTCCCGGGCGGGCACAACCGGCGAGCCCCGGACGCCCTGTCCTCATCGGCCCCGGACCAGCACCGCCGTGGTGCCGTCGGGCCGGGTGAGCGCCAGTCGATCCGGGTCGTCGGTGGTGGTCAGCCGGACCGCTTGACGGCCGTGGAATCGGCACACCAGCACCTGGCCGGCCGCAGCATCGACCACGAACCAGCTGTCACCCGGGGCATCGTCAGGACCGACGCGCCCCCGTGATTTGAGTTCCAGCAAGGTCTGGTCGTCGAGGGTCCAGGATCCGGTCAGGCGGTTTTCCAGGGCGACCCGGGCCCCGGTTTCGGTGGCGGTTCCCCATTCCAGGAGGACAGGCAGGAGCCGCTGCTGGCGGCTTTCCGCAAACCATCGTTCGTCACCGGATTTGAGGACGAGGAAGCGGCCAGGTTCGCGTGTCCGGTGTTCACGGGGCGGTCCGGCGGTCCAGGGCTCGCCGCTGACCCAGCGCATCGCTCCAGCCGCATCCGGCCGCCACGCGCCAAGATGGGCGTAGACCGGATCGGGCGTGCCGTCCGCGGCGGAGACAGCCGGCGCCGGCAGCACCGAGGCTCGCACAAATGCCTCTTCCTCGGGATCCGCGAGAGTAGCCAGCTGCGCGCCCCACGAGGCCGCCAGCCATTCCGCTTCGGCGCGGGTATGGGAGGTGCGCAGGAAATAAAACCAGCGGCCACGCCACGGCACACTGCCGGGGGGCGGACCCTGAGCCCCCTGCGCCAGCCACGGACCCAGACCCAGAGACTGCCAGTCGGTCCAGCAGCGGCGCCGCCGCTCCAGGGCGTCCCGCCAGGTATCGTCCCACCATGGCATCGCGGAGAGACCGGCCTGCAGTTTCTCCAGCGCGCCAAGCGCTCCGGTGAGATCTCCACGCAGCGCCCGGCGATCCGCCTCCGCCAGCAGCGGCTCCGCCAAAGGAAGCCTGGCCACCTGCTGCAGGTGCTCCCGGTTGCCGAGCAGATCAACTTCCCTGTCTTCAAGAACAAGCTCCATCAGGGCCAGCGGACCGGAGGCCGCACTCAGAAAATCGAGCGATGGCACGGCACAGTCGGACAAAGTGACCTTCGCCAGAGCCGGAAATTTCCCCAGCCGGACGTCCGGCCCGCCGTCGAACCCCCGCCACGCCAGATGCGTGAGGCGCGGCTGGAGAAGCAGCGGCACCAGCGATGGCGGCGACGGCCGACGGGTCGACGGCACCAGCGGATCCCCGGTCCCCAGACTGAGGCGGGTCAGCGGGCACCGGGCCAGCGGCCCCAGAGACACCACCGGACCATGCAGGGTCACGCTGGTGAGCGGCTGCCCGGCCAGCGGCGCAAGGTCAAGGGGCGCCGACGGCGCGGCCCGGAATTCCGTCAGCCCGAGCCCGCGCAGCGGCTCCAGCGAATCGATGTCCGGGCGCCGCGTCAGGTCGACGCGGACGACGGCGCCGGTGACCAGCACATCGACCGGCGGCCGTCCGTCGGTGCCGCCACCCCACACGTCGACCGCCGCCCGGACCCGGGCTGAAACCGCCTGCAGCTCCGGTGTTTTCAGGTCCAGCACCACCCGGAACCCGCGCCCGGTATGCCCGCCATGATGCAGGGCACGCCCCCGCGATCCGAGAATCCGGTTCGCGAGTGGCCGGCGGACCGCCGGCCACGGGCGCTGGAAATCAAAGGGATCGATCAGCCATTCCTCCAATCGCGCGCCCGGCCGGCCGGGCGCTTCCGG
>JALRGF010000666.1 GCA_023253495.1 Verrucomicrobiales bacterium | reverse complement strand
CGCCGCCCCCCGCGCCGCCACGCCTGCCACCCTCGAACCGGTGGCCGTGCTGCCGCCGCCTGCGGCTTCCGCACCCGCGGCCCGCGGCGCGGTGCCCGTCTCGTCGCACCCCCCCGAGGCGGACGCCCCCTCCGCCAACGGCTTGCGCCGCACCCCGGGCGATGCCTTGATACCGGTGGCCCCGTCCAGCCAGGACGGGCCGTCACCCCAGGCCGATCATGGTAAAATCATCATTCTTGTCCGTTAGTCCGCGTCCCCTCCTTCTCGGAGCCCTTGTCCCTCTCGCTTTCCTGCCGCCCGCTCCGGTCCGCGCCGACGATCCTCCCTCGCGAGCCGTCCTAGAGGTCGCCAAGAACAGCGCCGGCGAAGAAACCATCACCCACGGATTCCTGCTCGACGGTCACCCCGGCCTGGTGGTCACCGTCGCCGCCAGCGTGGAGGACAAAGCCTCTTTCCTGGTCAGACCGTTTCCGCGCCTCCCGGATCAGGCGGCCGCCCCGGCCACCGTCGCCCTCTTCGACCCCGGCTCCCGCGTCCTCTTCCTGAAAATGGAATCGCCGCCCACCGGCGCCACCACCGTCCGCCCCGCCACCGAACCGTCAACGGTCACCGCCCCGCTCACGTGGAGCCCGCCCGACGGCCCGCAACCGGCAATCGATGCCGGTCCGCTCCGCCAGCTGGACGGACGCCCGCTCACTCTCACCCTGCGCCGCCTCCATTTCGGCAGCACCCGGGAAACCGACCGCCCGGTGCCCGGCACCCCGGTCTTCAGTCAGGACGGTGCCTTGGCCGCCCTGCCGCTCAGTCCGATCCCCGAAGAAACCGGCGCCTGGCTCGGCCTGCCCGCCGCCGCCATCGCCAAACTCGCCGATGACCTCGCCGCCGTCGGTCGCGCTGAAACCGGACAGCTCGACCTCGGCGTAGCCATCGGCACCACCACCCCGCGCATCGAATTCGTCAAACCCGGCTCCCGCGCGGAAAAGGCCGGTCTGCTTGCCGGCGACATCATCCTCAGCCTCGGCGGCCGGCCGGTCTCCGACGTCTTCGATATCCTCGATGCCAACTTTTTCCTGACCGCCCGCGAGCCAGTCACCATCCGCTTCCTCCGCGGTCTGGAAACCATGTCGGTGACCGCTCCGCCGGTGGTGCCCGCCCGATGATCAGGCCGCCGGTCACTCCACCCGCCGCCCCTGAGCCTCGCCCAATCAAAGCTCCCTCCCCGATGTCACCTGCTCCCGCCACCCCGTCACCCCGCCCGGACCGCACGCCGACTACGGATTTCCCCGAAGCCGTATTTGGGGCCGCCGCCGCAGGACGGGAGTTGCCGCAACCGTTCCTCAGGTCTTGGATACCCTGAAACCAATTACGTCCCGCCATGTCCTCGATCCACTTTTCCCGCCGCCGCTTCCTCCGGGGCATGGGTACCCTCATCGCTCTGCCCTCCCTGGAATCCCTGATGCCCGCATCCATGGCGCGGGCCGCCGATAAAGCCGGTCGTTTCCCGACCCGCATGGCGTTCGTGTATTCCCCCAATGGCAAAAACATGGAACATTGGCGCCCGTCCGGAGAAGGATCGGACTATACCCTGAGCCGCGCCCTCAAGCCGCTCGAAGCGCACCGCCAGGACTTTTCCGTGATTACCGGCCTGGAACTGGAAACCGCCAATGCCAATGGCGACGGCGCCGGTGACCACGCCCGAGCTGGCGGCCCAGCGCGAGGAGTATCGCGCCTACCGGGCCGGCTTCGAGACGGAGGGGGTGGCCCGATGAGCGCCACGGCCGCACCGACCCGCGGGAGCATCGCCAAGGCGATCAACGCCGGTCTCCGCGCCGCGATGGAGCGCGACGACAAGGTCCTCGTGATGGGCAAGACCAACCCGCAAGCGCCCACGCATCAGCAGCAGAGTCAGATCCTCGTTCCAGTCGACACACCAGGGGTCACTGTCGTCCGCGACTTGCGCGTTTTCGGGTACAACGACGTCGAAGGCCATGGTGAAGTGCGCTTCGAGAACGTTCGTGTTCCGGTCAGCAACCTGCTCGCTGGTGAGGGTGACGGCTTCATGATTTCGCAGGCCCGTCTCGGACCCGGCCGTATCCACCACTGCATGCGCACCATCGGCGCGGCCGAGCGCGCCCTCGAACTCATGTGCCAGCGCAC
>JALRGF010000635.1 GCA_023253495.1 Verrucomicrobiales bacterium | reverse complement strand
CAGCGTGGGTCTGCCAGCCGCGGGAGGGCGCCCACGCAGCGATCGCAGAGTGCCGGCACGGCCGACCCGGCCCCGTCGGCGTGGCACAGCGCGCAGGTTTCCGCGAAGACCAGACCGGCGGCCGCCTGGCGGGTCTCGTTCCAGAGGGATGTGAGCAGCGGGGGCACGGGAGGTGCGGTCATAGGCGATCCGGAACCGGACCGCCAGTCAACGCGCCGCCACCGGCGCCTTGTTCATCTTTCTCAGGCCAGCACGTCGGTAACGACGTTGCCGTGGACGTCGGTCAGGCGGTAATCCCGTCCACCGTGGCGGTAGGTGAGCTTCTCGTGGTCGAGACCGAGGCAATGGAGGATGGTGGCGTGAAAATCGTGCACATGAACTTTGTTTTCGGCCACGGTGGCGCCGATTTCGTCGGTGGCGCCATAGGCCATTCCTCCCTTCACGCCGCCGCCGGCGAGCCAGGACGAGAAGCAGGCGCTGTGGTGGCCCCGTCCCTTGGTGCCGTCGACCCCCGGGGTGCGTCCGAATTCCGTCGTCCACACCACCAGTGTGTCGTCGAGCAGGCCGCGTTGTTTGAGGTCCTTGAGCAGGCCGGCGATCGGCTGGTCGATGTTCCGGGCGTGGTGGGCGTGTTCGGCCATGTCGCCGTGCTGGTCCCAGTTGCGGCTGGAGCTGCCGTCGACCAGTTCGATGAAGCGCACGCCGCGCTCGGCCAGCCGGCGTGCCACCAGACACTGCCAGCCGAAACCCTCGGTCTGACTGCGCTCCAGACCGTAGAGTGCGTGGGTGGCGTCGTTCTCGCTGCCGAGGTCAAAAACATCGCTGGCCTCGATCTGCATGTGAAAGGCGGTTTCGAAGGTGCGCACGCGCGCGGCGAGGTCGCTGTCGTGAGCGCGATCGGCGAGATGGCGCCGGTTGAAGGCGCCGGCCAGCCCGAGTTCGAGTTCCTGGAGCGAGGCGGGGGCGGTGCGGCGATCGAGGTTGGCGATCGGTTCGCGTCCGGGAATGACGCGCACGCCCTGGTGGTGGGCCGGCAGGAAGTCGTTGTTGAAAATCTGCAGTCCGGCATACGGCAGCTGCGGAGCGAGCACGACAAACGACGGCAGGTTCCGGTTCAGGGTGCCGAGACCGTGGCTGACCCAGGCGCCGATGCCCGGGCGGGAGAAGAAGAACGATCCGGTGTGGATCCCGAGGGTCGCGTTGTAGTGTTCGTTGTCGTTCGACTGCATCGAGCGGATCAGACAGATATCGTCCATGCACTCGCGCAGGTGCGGAAACAGATCGCTGACCGGCGTGCCGCAGCGACCGCCGGGCCGGAATTCCCAGCCCGGCCGGAGCAATACCCGCTGCTGGTTGGACAGCCCGCCGCCGATCCCGGTTGTTTTCCCGTCGGCCGCAAAAAGACGCGGTTTGTAATCAAAGGTGTCCATGTGCGACACCCCGCCATTGGAAAAGATGAAAATGACACGTTGTGCTTTGCCCTCGAGGCGTGGCGGCTTGGCGGCGAGCGGGTCGCCGGAGGTGTCGGCGAGCAGGCGGGAGATCAGACCCGGTAGCAGCAGTGAGGCACCGGCCAGTGAGCGGATGGCGTTGCGGCGGTGGAAGTGACGGCGGGTCATGGGCATGGTGGGATGCGGGTGAGTGCCGGCGCGGCGTCAGTCGGGAGAGACAAATTCGGTCAGGCGGAAGAGCGAACGTGCGAAGGCGGCCCAGACCTCGTCCTCGATCCGGTCTTCAGATGTGCCGTGGGCGCGCAGGGTGGTGCGGGCGGCCTCGAGGAAGGCGCGGCCGTCGGCCCGCTCCGCAGCGGTGGCCGGGCGGGCGAGCACGCGGTGGATGGCGTGGTCGAGACGGCTGTCATCATCGGGGGCCGCGGCGCGCACCGCGGCAGCCAATCCGGCAGCCTGGGCGTGGACCATCGGGTCGTTGAGCAGAAAGAGCGCCTGCAGCGGGGTGGTGCTGGTCCCGCGCACCGGGGTACTGGTCGACGGGTCGGCCCCGTCAAAAACGGCGAGATACGGGTGGCGCTGGAGGCGCTGGGTCATCAAATAGACGCTGCGACGGTTGGTTTCGTAGACGGCCTTGAACGGGTTGTGCTGGGTGAAGTTCCAGGTGTCCTCGGGCGGGAAGGGATGCGCCTCGGGCGTGCTGAGGTCCAGCGACCCGCCGTGCCAGAGCAGCGTGTCGCGGATCGCCTCGGCATCGAGCCGCTGCCGCGGAAACCGGCTGAGCCGGTCGTTGTCCGGATCTTCGGGTGGCGGTGCACCGGTCGCCTGGCGGTAGGTGCGCGACCCGAGAATGAGCCGGTGCATCGCTTTCACGCTCCAGCCTTCCGCGATGAAACGGACGGCCAGCCAGTCGAGCAGTTCCGGGTGCGTCGGTGGTTTGCCTTGTTTGCCGAAGTCATTCGGGGTCGGCACCAGCCCGCGGCCGAAATGGTATTGCCAGATCCGGTTGACCATGACGCGTGCGGGCAGCGGGTTGTCCGGCGCGAGGATCCAGTCGGCCAGCTCGCGGCGGCCGCTGCCGGTCGCGCCGTCGGGCAGGGCGCGCCCGCCGAGCACCGTGAGAAACCGGCGGGGCACGACGGGCCCGGGTTTCGCCGGGTCCCCCTTGAATTGAAGTGTTGCGTCGCCCGGGCGCGACCCGTCGGCCACCGCGTAGGCGAGCGCGGGTACGGGATGGCGTTCAAGGGATGCCAGGCGCTCACGCGTATCGTCCCGCGTTTTTTCAAGGGTCGTCCGCGCCCCCGGGTCTTTTTCTTTTTTGATGCGGCCCTCGAGTTTTCCGATTTCCGAGCGCCACCGCTGGCGTTGCTCGCGGTGTTGCCGGTGCGCCTCGGCGGCCGCGGCCACCTCGTCGGCGGCCACCATCGGCACGAGGTCCCGTTGTTTCTGGTCGAGTTCGATACCCGGCCACGGGTAGCGGGTGCTGCTGAAAATCCCGTAGAGCGCGTAATAATCCTCGGCGGTAACCGGATCGAACTTGTGGTCGTGACAACGCGCGCAGCTCAGGCTCATGCCGAGAAACGCCCGGCCGAGGTTGTCGATGGTGTCCTCGATCGTCAGATGCTGAGGATAATCCTCGACTCGCGAACCGAAACGGCGGCTGTTGGCCAGATAACCGGTGGCCACCAGCTGGTCAGTGGTGCGCCCGGGCAGCAGG
The DNA here is from genome assembly GCA_023253495.1 of Verrucomicrobiales bacterium. Classification (GTDB taxonomy): domain Bacteria; phylum Verrucomicrobiota; class Verrucomicrobiia; order Verrucomicrobiales; family V1-33; genus CAJBME01. Next base: position 173 of record JALRGF010000635.1, on the reverse strand, counting down.
TCGCCGGCCAGCTGGTCGCGCACCATCCGGTCGTAAGGGAGATCGCGATTGAAGGCGTCGATCACCCAGTCGCGGTACCGGTGGTGCTGCGGAATCGGAAAATCGGAGTTGTCGCCCGCGGTGTCGGCATAGCGGACGACGTCCAGCCAGTGGCGACCCCAGCGCTCGCCGTA
>JALRGF010000567.1 GCA_023253495.1 Verrucomicrobiales bacterium | reverse complement strand
GTCATGACCGGACCGCAATCGAGGACCCGGAAGCTTGCGCGGCGCAGGCCGCCGGCGGCATGAACCACTGGCAGGAGGTAGCCGAGGAGAAAATGGAAAAAGTGTTCGCGTGAGCCGTCGACCGATGGTGGAAACGCCGGTGGCCCCGCCCCGATCCGGAGGGAGAGCATGGAATTCAAAATCTTTTTTGACGGCCGGCTGACCGGCCATCGGGCGGCGGGGCCGGTGAAGAGGTCGCTTCTGACGAAGGTGCGGGGATGGCTCACGGGAAACCGGGATGTGAGGACGGAAACCGGGCTGAGCGGACAGGGACGACCGGCGGCGCCAGGCACCGGGCCGGCCGTTTCCATGAGGGGCGGGCTTTGCGGCCGGTTCAGGGTTCGGGCTGGCGGGGGGCGGTCAATATCCGCTGGTGCAGGGCGATATCTTCGGCGTAAGTGAGTCGGATTTGATCGATTTGCTGCGGCGAGAGCCGCGGGCCGCCGCGGGCCGTCCGGTTGAGCTGAGGAAAGCGGATGGGGCGGCCGAGGATTTTTGAAAGTTCCGTTGAGGCCTCCTCCAGACGTTCCCAGGCGAACAAGTGGTCGATCTGGATTTTCCCGTTGAGGCCCCGGATGAAATCGACCTGCCGGCGGAAATGGAACCCTTCCCGCAGGAGCCAGCGCCGGACGTCCTCGCGTCCGATGGCATCGGCCAGATCACCGGGCGTGGCATACGGCTGCAGGTATCGGGCCGCGAATTTGGCATCGAACTCATTCATGCCGCCGCGCTTGAGGAAATGGAAGGCCGACAGGAACCGGTCCACCGGGTCGCGCACCACGGCGGCGGTGCGGATGCCGGCCATGGTCAGCGGGTATCTTTCCTGCAATGAAGAGAGCGTGATATGCCCCAGCGGACGCCCGTAGAGTGTCATGTGGACACTCATGCCCGCGGTTTTCGGGACGTGAATGAAGAACAGTCCTGCGTCCCGGGCTTCCGCGGGAAAGGGTCCGTGAACCCGGCAGTTGTCGTACTCGGCCAACGCCGGCCAGGCCCGCCGCAGTCCGCGGAAGAGGGCCGTGGCGCGGGCCGCCCGGGCCATCCGGCGCCGGAGGGGCGGTTTTTTCCGAACGAGGCAGGGTGGCGGCAGCGCGAGGTGGGCGGCCACCGACCACGGGTGTGAGGGGCCCGACTCCTCCTCGATGCGGAAGCCCTCCCGCTGCTTGCGGATGAGAAATTGATGATTCGGAAGAAGCGTGAGGGGTGCCTGCATGGCTTCGGCGAAGCAGGCGACCCAGGGGCGGACGAGCGACGGTTCGTGAGGTGGCGAGGGCTGGTTTTTCCGGGTCAGGGAGCGGCCGGTATTGCCGCCCAGGATGCCGCCATCGCGCACTTTCGGCCAGGCCGGCAGCAGGTCGGTGGTGATGCCGCGCAGTGATGGGTCGCGATCGATGATGACAAGATCGAGGCTGCCGTCGGGGATGGCGTCAATCACTTCGGCCGTGGGGCCGCGGAGCACGTGCCGGACCCGATGGTGGCGGGAGGTGGCGATGAGGGCGACCTCATGGGCGAAACGGCAGGCCTCCTCGTTCGTGGTGTCCTGGGTCTCGGAACCGGGGAGGGGTGACCACGGGTCAATCATCCAGTAACTGGTGATGCCGGGACAGTTTTCGAGCAGGCTGCGGGCAAAGGAACCCGTGCCGACTCCGATCTGAGCCACACATTGCAGTTGATGGCGATTGATCAGGTCGGCCCAGAAATCCCGGGGATCGTCCACTTTTCGAGGGTCGCTGGTTGGTGAAGGCATGAACAGCCGGAGCGAGCCGGACACTGGCCCGAATTCGGTGGGTGGAGGAAGACAGATGGGTATTTTTATTGGCGCCCTCCCCCGGGTCAAGCTATCAATACATCGTTGGCCGGGTGCCGCCTGATGGCACGCCCAGGTCCCACCGCGCACCGCCACCCCGTCCCCGCTGTCATGAACCATCCCCTTGTTTCCGATCTGCCTTCCCTGGAAGCCCTGAAGAAGGACGCCATTGCCCTGGGGCAGGAGGCCGCCGAGCTGGCGCGGGAGCGGGTGTTGCGGCCGGCTCAGGATCTGGTGCGCGAGTCGCGGCACGAGGTGGAAGCGGCCGGGGAGCGGTTGAAGGAAGGCGCGGCGGAGGCCGGGGAGGCCCTGCGGGACGAGCGGGAGCGGGCCGCCGGCTGGATTGCCGGGCATCCGTTTCTGGCCGTCGGCCTGGCCTTCGGGGCGGGAGTTCTGCTCAGCGAGCTGCTGCGCGACCGCCGGTGAGAGTCGGTTTCTTTCCGCCGGAGGGTGCTTCCGCCGATGCCTGGTGTTCCGCCTCATTATCCTCACGATGACGCCCGGCGGCCGCCGCGAGAGCCTGCCGGGGTGAAGGAAAGTGTGCGCGACCTTCTGCGGTCCGGCGCCCGCTACCTGCAGGTGCGCGGGGCCTTGTTCGGACTGGAGGCGGCGGAGGCGGCGGGGCACCTCGGACGAGTGGTGGTGGCGGTGGGGGTGGTTTTGGGGGGCGGGGTGCTGGCTTATCTCACCGGATGGATGGTCCTGGTGCTCTGGGCGGCGCGGCGATGGGCCGGCGGCGACCCGCTGCTGCCGCTGGCGGTGATGGGCGGGGTGCATGCGGCGGCGGTGGCCGGGGCCGTCTGGTGGCTGTTCGTCCGGGCCCGGCGCCGCCCGCTCTTTCCCGCCACCCGCGCCGAATTCGAGGAAGATCAGAAATGGCTGCATCACCCGAATCCATAAACGAACTGCGCCGTCAGCTGGCGGAAAGCCGTGCTCACCTCAGCCGGACCGGCGCCGGCCTCGGGGCCTCGCTCGACGTGCCGGCCCGCGTCCGCCATACCGTCGCCGCCCACCCGTGGAAATGGGCCTTGCTCGCGGTGGCCGGCGGGGTGGTCGCCGCGAAGGCTCTGCCGCTGGCCGTCCGTCTGGTGGGCACGGCGGGACGTCGTCGGCTTGTGGGCACGCTGTTGACCACGCTCGGGCCGGTGGCGGTGCGCGCCGGTCTCAACGCGCTGGCCACGCACCGTCCGGATCTGGCGTCGTTTCTCGCCGGCGATGGCGACGATCCGCCAGCCTCCTCCGCAGGGCGCGGGAGCCGGCCACCGGGGCGGTGATGGGAGAAGGCTGCGGCGCGGTCGGCGGCCGGGGGCGTCGCTTTCAGCGGTGCCCGAAGGCGGACAGGTGTTCCTCGATGCAGTGGACCAGCGCCTTGAGCGAAACCGGCTTGGCGAGATAGAGAATCCCCTCGCGGTGGACGGCGTCGGGCTCGACATTCTGCAGAATCGCCGTCAGCACGATGACCGGCAGCCGCCGGGTCCCGGGCGCCCGGCTCAATTCGCCGAGGATCTGCCGTCCATCGAGCCCGGGCATGATCATGTCCAGGATCAGGAGGTGCGGGTGGAATTCGGCAATCGCTTCGCGCCAGCGAGTCGGATCGGTTTCGGCACGCACCTCGTATTTACCGACCTTCTGCAGGTTCAGCCGCAGCAGCGAAAGAAAGGCCGCTTCATCATCAATGGCCAGAATGCGCACCGGTGTGTCGCGCACCATCTGTCCGAGGCGGGAGGCGAATTCGGACGTCGATCCGGTGGCGGCGCGGCAGGAAATGATCAGAGAAGGATCGAGACCCTTGCGGTAGGCGTCGCCAAGCACCGAGCGCACCTCCTCGTGGTCCAGCCAGTCATGGTCCCCCTCCCGGGCCAGGCGGACCAGTTCGTCGCGGAATTTCCGCCATTGAGGATCGTCGGGGGACATGAGTCAGAGTGGCAGGCTGCCGCAGGCCGGCGGAAATGTCACCTGGTTCCGTGCCTGCTCCGGGGGTGGTTGTCATCTTTTTTTGACAAATGGCCGGTGGGCGTTAGGGTCGCCCCCCTTTTCCGAGAAGAATCGCTTTCCGGGCCGGACGCTGGTGCGTTGACGGGTGCCGCGAGAACACGAGCTTCCGACCACCCCGTCATCCTGTCATGAGCCAACGCTCCACCCTGCAAGTCGCTCCCCGCAAACGATCCGGTACCGGCGCCCTCAAGCGCCTGCGCCGGGAAGGACTCGTTCCCGCCATCGTGTACGGGAAGAAATTTGACAACATCAACCTGAAGGTCAACGCCAAGGAGGTGCGCGACCTGCTCGCCCATTCGACGAGCGAGAACATTCTGGTGGACCTGCAGATTGAGGGCGGTGGCAATCAGCTGGCGCTCATCCAGGACGTGACGCACAATCCATTGAGCGGGAACATTCTTCATATCGATTTCCACGCCGTACGGGAGGACGAGAAGATCCACGCGCGGGTGCCGGTGCGCCTGACCGGCGAATCGGCCGGAGTGAAGCTTGGCGGCATGCTGGAGCATCAGATTCACAGCCTTGAGATCAGTTGTCTGCCGAAGGATCTGCCGGAGGCCATTGTCTACGACGTGACCCACCTGAATACCGGGGACTTCGTGCATGTCCGGGAGCTGACCTTTCCTGAAGGTGTGCAGCCGAAACTGGCCGGCGACGTCATCGTCATCCATGTGGCCGCGCCGCGGGTCAGTGCTGAGCCGGCGGCCGCGGCCGCCGAGAAGGCGGCCAAGGGCGGCAAGGCGGCGACCAAGCAGGCGGCGAAGAAGTAAGTTCCTCTTGCGCCGGCGCATCGACCGGCTCAGATTGCCATCCCACATCCGCGCCCCCGCTTTTACGGAGCGGCGGCGCGCTTTTTTTTCTCATCTCCGACCCCGCACGCCGCACCATGAACCAGATTGCCGAAAAAGTCGCTGCCGTTTCTCCCTCGCTGACCCTCGCCATCACCGCCCAGGCGGCGAAAATGAAAAAGGAGGGGATTGATGTATGCAGTTTCGGGGCGGGAGAGCCGGACATGGACACGCCGGACTTCATCAAGGAAGCGGCGGTCAAGGCGCTGGCCGAAGGAAAGACGAAGTACACGGCGGCCGAGGGCCTGTTTGAGCTGCGTGAGGCCATTGCCACGAAGCTGATGGTGGACAACAATCTCGAGTACAGCCCGCAGCAGATCACGGTCAACTGCGGCGCCAAGCATTCTTGCTACAACGCGATTCTGGCGGTCTGTGATCCGGGTGACGAAGTGATCATTCCGGCTCCGTACTGGACGAGTTATCCGGAGATGGTGCGTCTGGCCGGCGGGGAGCCGGTGATTGTCGAGACCCGCCAGAAGAACGGGTGGAAGCTGACCGCGGAGGAGTTTGAGGAGGCGATGACGCCGCGCACCAAAATGCTCATCCTCAACAGTCCGGGCAATCCGACAGGGTCCATTTACACGAAGGAGGAGCTGGAGAAAATCGCCGAGATCGCCGCGGCCGAGGACATCATCATTCTGTCTGACGAGATTTACGAAAAGCTAATCTACAACGATCAGCAGCACGTCTCGATCGCCAGTCTTTCCCGGGAAATCCAGGCGCTGACCATCGTCGTCAACGGCTTCTCCAAACCGTATTCGATGACCGGATGGCGGATCGGGTACACCGCGGCGCCGAAGGCGCTGGCCGAAGCGATGAACAATATCCAGAGTCACACCACGAGTGCGCCGACGACCTTCGCCCAGTGGGGGGCGCTGGCGGCGCTGACCGGCGACCAGCAGGTGGTTTCCGACATGCGCGATGAGTTTGACGTGCGCCGCCTGTACATGCTCGACCGGTTTTCCAAGATCGGGAACGTCTCGGTGGTCGAGCCGCAGGGCGCCTTTTATTTCCTCGTCAACATCGAGAAGATGGGGCTGAAGTCGATGAATTTCGCCGAGAAGCTGCTGAGTCGGCAGCAGGTGGCGGTGGTGCCTGGGCTGGCCTTCGGAGCCGATCACACGGTGCGGTTCAGTTATGCGTGCGGGCTGGACGTGATCAAGACCGGGCTGGACCGGTTTGAGCAGTTCTGTCTGGCTCATTGAGAGCCGGGAGTGCCGCGGTCCGGCCGCGGTGAGCCGATCTTTCTGTCATGACCGAGCCGCCGCGCCGCCGACCGGAGATGTTTGTCATCTTCCTGACCATCTTTGTGAGCATGGTCGGGTTCGGGATTGTCATTCCGGTGCTGCCCGACTACGGGCGCCACGAGCCGTTTGCCATGTCGCCGATGGCGCTGGGCTGGCTGACCGGTGTCTTCTCGCTGGTGCAGCTGTTCACGGCGCC
>JALRGF010000530.1 GCA_023253495.1 Verrucomicrobiales bacterium | reverse complement strand
GTGAACGAGAAGGACGCCGACCGGGTCAAGCGTGTCGCCCTGGAGATCGAGTTCTGCCAGGTCCACCCTGCGCTTCTGAGCATGGTGGCCGGTGGCACCAGCATCATGGACGGCTCGACCTACGTCGGTGCGTCGTTCGGTGAGGACGTGTGAGGCCTGAGACTTTGGCGCCTTCTCGAGCGGCGTGCCTGACGGCTCTGCCGGGGCGGTGCCCGGCCGGGCTTGGGACGCGCCTCTTCGGTAGAGCCGCCCCTTCGGGCGCGGGTCTCTCCGGGGGGATGTCCCGGGCCGTCGTGCCGGCCCCGACCCAAAGCGGTGTCGCAGCCACCGCACTCCCAAAAGCGACTCGCGCCCGGTTCCTGATGCTCAAGGAATTCAAAAAAAATGACGGATCCTGAAATCGAGGTTGTTTTTTTTTTTTACCCACCCTGAGTGGTCCCACTGGGTAATGGGTGCCGGCCCATCAGGCCCAGCACTTTTTCCCTGAGGGCACTGCCCTCCCGTTTTCTCCTGTCCGGCCCGGCCGGGCGGAGAGGACCCACCCCAAACCACGACAACCACCGACAGCAACAACGACCGCGGGCGTATTCGATGTCGTCGCACCGCCCGTCGCTGAACCCCAAACCACGACAACCACCAACAGCAACAACGACAGCAGCAACAACAACCTCATCCACAGCCATGACTCTCAAACCATTTCTCGGCGCTCTCGTTCTCACCCTCGCCGGTGCCGGCAGCCTGTCCGCCGCAACCCTGACGTTTGAACTTAAAGAAACCGGCTCCGATGTTCTGCTCACGGTCAGTGGGGCGCTTAGCGATTCGACTCCCTGGACGTACTGTTGTCCCATTATCAACCCAGTAGTAGCCTACGGCGATTTGCATGCTTCAGTTGGCAGGCTCGGTGTTCGGTCAGGCTACCTTGTAGACCTCTATACTGGCAATTTTCCTACCCCTCCCTTTGGATTCGGAAGTGCTGCAGTCTCTAGTTTTGGAACACTAACCATAGCCCCCACGAGTTCAACTGTATTAATCAGTGTTGCCAACGGCTCTTTGAACCTCCCTCAGAATTACACTTGGGGTGCCCCGCTGGCCGCTGAAGCGACCTTCGGCGGCCAGGATTTTTCCACCATGGGCCTGACTGCTGGAGAGTCTTACAGCTGGGTGATGGGCAATGACATCATTGAAGTAAAGATCGGCGGTGCGGGGAATGGCGGCGGTGGTTCGGCCGTGCCGGAAACCGGCACCACGCTGGCCGGGCTGGCGCTGGCGCTGGCGGGGTTGGTGACGCTGCGGCAGCGTGCCGGCCGCCGCGGAGCGGCCCAGGCTTGAGATGCCGGGTTGTGGCGTTCCCCGGTCGTAAGACGTGGGGAGCTCTCTCCGGGCATGGGAGGTGGGGCGTGCCCTCCGGGCGCGCTGGCGGTGAGGGCGTGTGAGGCCGGAGAGTTTGGCGCCTTCTCGAGCAGCGTGCCTGACGGCTCTGCCGGGGCGGCGCTCCACGGAGCCACGCGCGCCCGCGCTTTAAGTACGCGCTCACGGCTTGCGCCAGGGGCACGCACAAGAGGAGGCGAAGAACGGGCTGGCCAGCGGCCACGCCGTGCTCGGCAGCGAGGTGCACCATCATCGGATGCGTCGGCGGCGTCGTCGTCGGTTCGCGGCTCGAGAGCACGGTCCGCGTGATCCGCGTGTCGGGGGGCGGCGGGGACGATTCGATCCGGATCGACGTGCCCGGGAACACTCGCCTCCGCACCGTCCTGAGCGGCGGCCCGGGCGACGACGCGATCGTCGGCAGCGAGGGTGCGGACCGGATCTTCGGCGGCGACGGTGACGACTCGCTGCTCGGAAACGCGGGCCGGGATCACGTGTACGGCGGCAAGGGCGACGACTCGTTGGCGGGCGGCGCCGGCAACGACGCAATCTACGGACAGGATGGAGACGACGCGCTGCGGGCGGGCGGCGGACGCAACGTGCTCGACGGCGGCGCCGGAACCGACCGGTACGTCGGCCGCACCGGGTTCGACCGTGCGCGTCTGGCCGCGGGCGAGCAGCTCATCGGCAACGAGACGACCAATCCGCTCAGCCGCGTGGACGACATGACCCGGCTGGCGACGTGGTACGTGGACACCGCGATGGCGCGGTGGGGCGAGTCGCTCGGCCAGGACGCCTCGCCGTGGAGCCGATGGCCGGT
>JALRGF010000524.1 GCA_023253495.1 Verrucomicrobiales bacterium | reverse complement strand
TCCAGGCCGGCCTCCTTGGCCGACCCGTCATGCACGATCGACGAATGCGCCCCGGTATCGATCATGAACCGCATCGCCTTGCCGCCGACCTCGCCGTCGACGTAAATGTGGTTGCCCTCAATGTCGAACTCGAACGACTGGTACCCGCGAAGCTCCAGCATCTCCTTGACGGTCAAAGAAGCGAACTCGGCATTGTTCAGGAGCTCATCTTTGAACTTGGTCCACTTGCGCACGAACTGCTGGTCCGGCTCGCTCAGCATCCGGATCGGCTGATTCAAGTCCCGGCCGTTCTGCAGCTTGAACGAGACCGAGGTGCCGGTCTTTCCGGTGATCACCGCGTAAAACGTCTTGCCGTCATTCAGCGTGAACCGCCGGAAGGTGGCCGCCTCCTGGGCCCAGGCGGAAACAGTCAGACCGGCCGCGGCGGTCGCAGCAAGCAGAAAGGGCGTGAAAAATGAGCGTTTCATACAGCGGAAAATCATACGGCGGGTCCCCCCGATCGGATCGTCAGTCACTGATCGTACCCCGTAACCGGGGGGCGACGCAATCAATTCCGTTTCCGGCTCCGCGCCGGTGCCGGCCCTCGTCGGCCGGGACCGACCCCGCGCCGCCCGCCCCCAGGCGACCGGTTACCCCGCGGAAGCAGGCTCCGGTTCCGGTTCCGGCAGGTTTTTGGCCTCGAATTCCGAGCACCACCCCTTGATTTCAAGGTCGTTGAAAATTTTGCCAAGCGTGCGCCGCAGCAGCCCCTTGAGGTTCGCGTTGTCGACGTCCTTGAGCGCGTTGATCGCCGCCTGTTTGTACCGCTCGAGCAGCAGCAGGCAGGAGTCATCAGCTTTGGTGGCATGGGCGATGCCGCGGATCGTGTCGACGGTGGCGGCCGCCGGCGTGAGCCGGCGCCACAGGCTGTCGAGCAGCTTTTTGTCCTCACCCCTGGCCTTTTCGAATGCTTCCGCCAGCAGGATGCTCGGCCGGAAGCTCTCCAGCGCATTGGCCCCGGCATCCGCGCCAAGGTCGTCCATGTCGTCGCGGATCTGATAGGCGATGCCGAGGTTTTCGCTGTACGCCTTGAGCGCTTCATGGGTGTCCTCAAGCCGTCCGGCCGCCGCCGCGCCCAACGCCAGGGCGACCTCGAAGGCCGGTGCGGTTTTCAGGCGGAAAATTTCCAGCACCTCCTTCGGCGAGAGCGGCGCCGGGTGGCGCGTCCAGTCGAGCTCAGCACCCTGGCCGCGGCACAGGGCGCGCTGCCCGTCGGCCGCAATCTTGAGAATGGCCAGGCGGGCCTCGGCCGGCAGGTCCGCTTCAGCAATCAGGCGATACCCCTCGCCGATCAACAGATCCCCGGCATTGAGGGCCGCCGCCACGCCGTGCGCCCCCGGCACCGTTTGGCGCCCGTACCGCTCCAGGTCCTCGTCCTCGATGTCGTCGTGAATCAACGACGCCTTGTGGAAACATTCGACGGCCACCGCCAGCTTTTTGACCGCCTCCGGAATGGCCGCTTCGGGGTCGTCGCGCATCGCCTGGTGCACCGCCACGGTCAGAAACGGCCGCCAGCGTTTGCCTTCGCCCGCCAGCCACTCGCGCGCGATGGTTTCGGCCGCCCCCTCGGCGGGTCCCATCAAGGCATCCAGCGACTCCGCGCCGAACCACGTGGCCACCTCGTCCTTGAGGGCATTGAGGTTCAGTCGGCGCGTCTTGTCGTCACTGGTCAGGTGCAGGTATTCCCAGACCCAGTCAATATCGACCGTGGTGTCGATACAATCGTCCTGCAGCAACGGCACCGCCACCGCCGGGATGGCCGCTGCCTCGACGTACGGAAACGTTCGCTCAAGAACCGGCAGGCAGGAAATCCCGACGATCGCCTCGATCTGCCCGGTCTGGATCAGCGACATCACAATCGCGCTGCCTTCCGCCACCAGCACGGCATACCCGAGGGCTTCGGCTTCGTTCTGAAAATCCTGGATCGTGCACAACCCGCATTGTTTGCAGAGCAGCCCGAATTCATCAAAAGGAGCCGGACACTTGCTCTCGACCCGCAGGCACTTCGGCATCAGCAGCAGCCGCCGCTCAAACGGGATCGCCGCCAGCGACTCGCGCCACATCTCGTTGTTCAGCAGCACCGCTGTGTAGTGCAGGTAAATCGGGTCGTATCCGGTCGCCGCAATGATCTTTTCCGCGTGCACGCGCAGCTCGTCCAAAGGCATCGGCGGCACCAGCGGCTCCCGGGCCAGAAACTCCCGGATGTATCCCAGCAACGCATCCCGCTCTTTCTTCGTCTGCGGTATGTTCTTCTTCGGCGTGCGGAAACGCGTGGTCGTCACCGGAACCGGAGCGGGCAATTTGATCGTCTGAATCGGCAGAGCGCCGGTGGCAACGGGCATGGACATGGCTCCTACGATGAAACACCCCAGCCCCCTGTCCACGCCAAATCCCGGGGTGCCCGCCCCGATGCACCGCCGGGGAATCCCCGGTCCCCGCGGCATGCCGAAAAGCCGCGACGTCCCCCACCTCGCAAGGCCCTCCCCCACACAGTGCCCCCCCGGACACTTTGCCGCATCCCGCACTGGCGTGACCCACCACCCGCGATATAGCCTGCCCCTGATCGCTCCTGACCGCCCGCCGCGGCCGCCCCCCGCCCGCAGCGCCCCGACCCCCACCCCGATCCCCGTGTCCTTCATCGCCGAACTCCAGTCACTCTTTCCGTCCGACCGCTGCCTGCTCGATGACGCGGCCCTCACCGCCTACGAAAGCGACGGATTGACCGCCTTCTCCGCCCGCCCGCGCGCCGTGGTCGTGCCGGTCACCCAGGACGAGGTGGTCGCCGCCGTGAAACTCTGCGCCGCCTGGAACATCCCGTTCATGGCCCGCGGCAGCGGCACCAGCCTGAGCGGCGGCGCCGTGCCGGTCGACGACGGCCTGGTCATCGCCCTCAACCGGCTCGACCGCATCCTCGCCATCGATCCGGTCTCCCGCACCACCGTCGTCGAACCCGGCCTGATCAACCTGGCGGTAACTCAGGCCGTCGCCTCCTACGGCCTCTACTTCGCCCCAGACCCGAGCAGCCAGCAGATCTGCACCATCGGCGGCAACGTGGCCTTCAACTCCGGCGGCGCCCACTGCCTGAAATACGGCATGACCGCCAACCACATCCTCGGTGCCAAAATCGTCACCGCCACCGGCGAGGTGATCCAGCTCGGTGGCGACAGCCTGGAGTCGCTCGGCCCGGACTGGGTCGGTCTGTTCTGCGGCAGCGAAGGGTTGTTCGGCATCGCCCTCGAACTCACCCTGCGCCTCCTCCCCCGCGCCGAGGTCTTTCATACCCTGCTGGCCGGATACGACAGCACCGAAAAAGCCGGAAAAGCCGTCTCCGCCATCATCGCCGCCGGCCTGCTCCCGGGAGCCATCGAAATCATGGACCGCCTCGCCATCGACGCCGCTGAGGCCGCCACCCGCTGCGGCTACCCGCCCCACGCCGCCACCGTGCTCATCGTCGAACTGGAAGGCCCGCGCGAACAGGTCGACAGCGAAAAACAACGGCTCGCGGAAATCATCGAGCGCAGCGGACCGCTCGAAAGCCGCGTCGCCCGCGACGCCGATGACCGCGCCCTCATCTGGAAGGGCCGCAAAAGCGCGTTCTCCGCCGTCGGTCGGCTCAGCCCCGACTTCATCGTCCAGGACGGCGTGGTCCCGCGCAGCCGGCTCGGCGAGGCCCTGCGGCGCATCGACGGTCTCTCCCGCACCCACGGCCTGCGCGTCGCCAATGTCTTTCACGCCGGCGATGGCAATCTTCACCCGCTCATCCTCTTTGATGGTTCGGTCCCCGGGCAGTTCGAGCGCGCCGAGGAACTCGCCGGCCGCATCCTCGAAATGTGCATCGAAATGGGCGGCAGTATCACCGGCGAACACGGCGTCGGCCTGGAAAAACGCGCCTACCTCGTCCCCATGTTCGGTGAAGCGGACGTCGAGTTCATGCGCGCCGTGCGCCGGGCATTCGACCCGCACGAACGCGCCAACCCGGGCAAAATGTTCCCGTCCGGCGACGCCCCCGCCCTCACCACCCACGGCCTCCACCCGCTGGAAAAAGCCGGCATCCTTTCCCGCGAATGACCCCGTACGCTTCCATCCGCGACGCCCTGCTCGCCGCCCCGCGCGTCCGCATCGCCGGCCACCGCACCAAACCCGCCCTCAGCACCCCGCCCGAGGACGCCGTATCCCTCGACCTGTCCGGCTGCCGCGGCCTGACCGATTACTCCCCGGAAGAATTCATCTTCACCGCCCGCGCCGGCACCCCGCTCACCGAAATCACCGAAACCCTCGCCCGCCACGGCCAATACCTCCCCTGCGACCCGCCCCTCGCCGCCCGCGGCGCCACCCTCGGCGGCAGCATCGCCGCCGGTCTCAATGGCTCAGGACGCCTGCGCTACGGCGGCTGGCGCGACTTCATCCTCGGCGCCGTCTTCCTCACCGGCGACGGACGCCTCATCCACGGCGGCGGCAAGGTGGTCAAAAATGCCGCCGGCTTCGACTTCCCGAAAATGCTCGTCGGCTCGGCCGGCCGGCTCGGCGTCCTGCTCGAGGCCACTTTCAAAGTCTTTCCCCTGCCCCAGGAACGGCTCACCGCCACCGCCGACACCGGATCCCTCACCGCCGCCCTCGCCCTCGTCGCCCGGCTCGTCCGCCAGCCCGCCGACCTCGAAGCCCTCGACTTCGACCCCGACGGCCGCCTCCTCGTGCGCCTCGCCGGCGACCACGGCACCCTCGGCGCCCGCCTCCGCCGCCTCGCCACAGAAACCAATACCCCGTTCGCTCCGGCCGACGACTCGCTCTGGACCACCTCCCCCATCGCCAACTCCCTCTCAGTCAAAGTGCCGGTCACCCCGCACCGGATCCCCGAACTGGACGCCTCCCTCGCCTCCCTCGGCCTGCCCCGTCGCTACGCCGTCGCCGGTCAGGTCGCCTGGATCGGCCTGCCCCCGGAACACACCACTGCCCTCGACTCCGCCCTGCGCCGCCTCCACCTCGGCGGCCTGTCGCTTCAAACCACCCCGACCCAGCTCGGCCTCTGGCCCTCCCCACGCCCCGAATCCCTCGTCCGCCAGGTCCTCGACCCCGCCGGACGGCTGGTATAAAGCCCCGCTCCCTGAGAGTGTCAGGACAGCCTGAAGTACGAGTGGCATGACCCCATAACGATCCTGAAAAAACCCACTCACTTGTTTGTGCCTGCCCGTCCTATTTTTGGCAAACGTGCCGCTGCGACTTCCTGGATCTTATCAATCGCGGCTGTCTGTATAGGTATTGTTGTGCTTTATTACAGCACGTCTGGCGGCGGTTCGCATGAAGGCAATCACAACGGACCGGAACGTGAATATATTCAATCCGATCCAAAACCGGAGACGACACCGACCGCAGCAACGCTCCCGGAGACAGCCAGGGGCAGCAAAAATACGGAAATTGCGAAAAATGCCGTGTCCAAAGTCATCTCGCTCATATCGAGACTCAGGAATGCGACATTAAGTGAATCCGATTATGTTGACGAACTGAGAAAATTGGGAGCTGCAATAACCGGTCATGATTTGCGGGAATTATTCGCTTTGCTTGCTGATGCCAGCCCGCCTGTCCCGAAGCTCCAACAGATACTTGTAGGTGCGGCTCAAACCGATTCCGAAACTGTTTGGCAGATTGCTCAGGATAACGAAATGGACAATGTCAGCAATTCTTCCAACATCGAATTATTGGGATCCATCTACGCGAATATGGTGCCACTGGACAGGCCTGCCGCAGCCGCGTTTCTGGAGAAAACGGGTAATTCCGATGTGATCAGGAGGGCAGCATTGACCAGAATTACCGCCCGTGATGGCGTTAATGCGGTGCTGGATATTATCGTGGACAAAGAGTCGCCATTTTATTCGAAAGAGAGCTACGGTTCAGTTTGGGCTATCACCAACCAAGTCAAAACAAGTGGCTGGAGCGCCCTTCAAGACTTTGCTGACAAATTGGCAACGCGGGCACCCGAGTTCGGAGCCAATGCGGTCACTGAGCCGGTCAAGTCCATGGCTGACTTGAAACCCGTGGAAACAATGGAAGCAATATCCGGATGGCCGGCATCTGAAGCAAAAAGTATTGCAGGCAATGCGGCCATCAGCACTATCGCGCGTACCCATCCTGATCTCGCACTGGATTTGACTCAAAAATTCCGGGGTACTGAACAAGAACGGAATAACCTGCTGCTTGGTCTTCAGAGCGCATTTCTCAGTATAAACAGACAGGATCTGGCCGAAGACTGTGCCAATCTCCTGAGAGAAAATGGTGCCAACCCGTAATGGTGGAATTTCGTACGGTTTCCATGCCGGAGTGCTCGTCGGGATGAGGCAAGCCGTCAGGGCACGTCAGCGGGTCGAGTGCGTCCGGCCCGTCCGTTTCCCGGCTCCTCAAGCGCCGCTCCCCTCGGGGTTTCCCGCGACACTACCCGAGGCCCGGCCGGCCGGGCGGCGGGCCCAGAGGAGGAAGAACTGCGGGTGAGACGCTGTCGCCGGGTGCGGCACCAGCCCGCACCCGCCATCCCCGGCAAGAGCGCGGAAATCATCCATGGCCTCGGACCAACGCTGCACTTCCTCGCCGTCGCGATGCCGCCGCCGCCGCCGCGCCCGGGCGGCCAGGGCCAGCCGCTCGTCCAATGGTCTCCCGGGGTGGTATCCGCGCCCCCGCAGCACCGCCGCCCCCAGCCCGCGGGCGTGCCATGCCTGACGCACGGGCTCCCCGGACAGCTCCCGGGCCACATGGGCGTCCCACGCGCGGTCCCACCGTGCCTGCTGGTCCGCGTCTTCGGCGGCATAATCGTCGATCACGAACAGCCAGCCGCCCGGACGCAACCGCGACCACGCGAGGCGTCGCAGCGCCGCCTTGGTGCACCATGCCCGACCTTCGCGGGTCAGCCGCCGGGCCAGGGCGCTCCCCGGATCGCTGGGGGCATAATGTTCAAACTGCGCCATCACCACCACATCCGCACTGCCCGGCGGTACCGTGACCCGGTAAAACGGGTCTCCGGCATCCAGCGCGTTCACCCCGCCACACAGCGTGACCGGACGGTCGAGCGCCGCCAGCGATTCGTGCGCCACGACCAGCCGCGCCGCCTCCAGGTCGGCCCCGACCAGTCCCGCCTGCGGCCAGACGCCCGCCCGCGCCACCGCCTCCAAAAACCCTCCCGTCCCCACCCCCAGCTCCACCACCCGCGCCGGGGTCACCCCCGCCTCCTCCACCAGATGCATCATCGCCCGGAACAACGGCTCCTTGTCGACCACAAATGGCTGCAGCACCGCATACCGCCGCGCCGCCGCCAGAGCCGCCGCGTCAGCAACCGCCACCTCTGGACACTCGGCCGTCACCATTCAAACGAATGCACCCTAGCCATCCCTCCCCGAAAAACAACCAAGAGGGCACCACCCATCACACATCTCCATCTCCTGTCCCAGAAAAAAGGAGCGCTCACTGAGCACCTGTTCTCCACCGACATCCCACCGACGGTGAACCTGTCCGGCAGCACCGACAGTCGACAATGAACCTGTCCGGCAGTAAAAAACGCTGACAGTGCACCTGTCCCTCAGAAAGAAAATCGGCCCCAGTGAGCAGCGGGCGGATACATTTCCGTGCGGAAGAGGGCGGGGGGATCTCTTGCCCAGCCCTGACGGTGCCATTTGCCCCATTTGGGGGAGCCCAAGCCGCAAGAGCAAGCCTTCCCGAGGGCATGGCGGCTCTCTTGAGACACGGATCTTCGTGCTGCCGCATCGGGCGGGGGCTTGGAGTTGATGGCCGCGGAGGATT
>JALRGF010000416.1 GCA_023253495.1 Verrucomicrobiales bacterium | reverse complement strand
CCGGTCGTGTTGATTCGCGAGATGAAGCTTCGGGCGGTTCGGGAGGGCCGGAAGCTGCGCGAGGTGGCCGAGGAGGTGATTCGGCGCGGGTTGGAGGCGCCGATGAAGCCTTCGCCTGGCCGCCGGAGGCGGGTGGCGCTGCCGATTCTTCCGGCCCCGGCGGGGGCGGTCCCGTTTGACCTCAGTGGCGATCGGTTGCTGGAGTTGGAGCTGGCCGCGGAGCAGGAGGCCGCCTCGTGAGATATTTGTGTGACAGCAACGTCTGGCTGGCGCTGGCCATTGGGCAGCACACCCATCACGGCGCCGCTTCGGCTTGGTTCGGAGCTTTGGGTGAGGCCGAGGTCGCGCTCTTCTGTCTTTCGACCCGGATCTCGTTCCTCCGCCTCCTGACACAGACTCTGGCGCCGGGGTTCCAGCCGCTGACCAATCGGCAGGCCTGGGCTGTGCTTGATCGGCTGCTGGAGGACGAGGCCGTCGATTTTACGGCTGAGCCGTCGGAAACCGACGGGATTTGGCGTTCGCTGTCGGATGAGAACGTCGCCTCTCCGAAGAAGTGGATGGATGCGTATCTGGCGGCCTTGGCGATGGCCGGGCGGTTGCGACTGGTCACGTTCGACCGCGGTTTTCGAAGCTTTGAGCCGGCCGGTCTCGACCTGCTGCTGATCGAGTCCTGAGGGGACCTGCCCCCTGTCTGTGGCTCGTCGGTCGCCGGTGAAAAACTCGTCTAGCGTGACGGTCTGGCTCCTGATCTCGCAGGGAGACGTGCGGGAATGTGACAATATTGTCTGATTGGGGTAGGCTGACCCGATGCGTCGTCACCCCCTTGTATTTTCACGCTCTTCCTTCATTTCCCGGCTGCTGCTGGCGGGCGCGGCTGTACTGACCAGCGGTCTGCTCCGCGCCGAGCAGGTGGTTTTCAGCGAAGTGATGTATCGGCCGGCGGGGGGGCAGCCCGAGTTCATCGAGCTGTGGAATATCACCAATACGCCGCTGGACATCGCCCGCTGGCGGTTCTCCCGCGGCATCGATTACACATTCCCAGATTTTGCCGCCGACCGACCGCAGGCGCATATCCTGCAGGCACAGGAACGGATCGTGGTCAGCGCGCTTGACGAGGCGTCGACCCGCGCCGCCTACCCCAGCCTGCCGGCGGACGTGCGCGTCTTCGGGCCGTGGACCGGTGCGCTGTCGAATACCGGCGAGGAACTGGTGCTGGAGGACAAGAATGCCGTGGTCGTCGGTACGCTCGATTACCGCAACGGCGGCAACTGGCCGAAGGAAGCCGATGGCACCGGGCATTCGCTGGTCCTGCGCGACGAGAACAACGAAATCGATTCGTTCCGGAACTGGCGGGCCAGCCGGTATGCGGGTGGGACGCCGGGGTATTCCGAGTTCGGGGCGGTCACACCGTATGCGGGTGCGGGCCCGGAGGTCGGGGTGGGAGCGGCGGCGGTGATGTTTGATTACGGGACGACGTGGAGCTGGGATATTCCATCGGCTGATCCGGGCACGGCGTGGCGGGGGCTGGACTTTGACGACAGCGGGTGGAGCCGCGGGCCCGGGCTGCTCGGTTTTGAAAATGCGGCGGTGCCGGCGCCGGGCATGCAGACGGCGCTTCCCAACCGGCATATGGTCTACCTGTTCCGGAAGACGTTCACCTTTGCCGGAAGCCCGGCCGGAGCCACGGTGACGATTGACCAGGTGATCGATGACGGCGTGGTCTATTACCTCAATGGCCAGTTGCTGGGAGCGGTCGGGCACAACCCCGGCGCCTGGGACGCGGGGGCGAGCCGGACGGTCGGCGATGCGACCGAGGAGTTGAACGCGGTCACCGGCCCGGCCAGCGGTCTGGTCAACGGAGTGAACGTGCTCGCCGCCGAGGTGCACCAGACGAACCTGACCAGCAGCGACATGGTGTTTGGCGCGCGGCTGAAAATCGGGACGCGTCCCGGAGTGGTCATCAACGAGGTGCGGCCGGGGGCGGCCGGGAGCGGGTTCATCGAGTTTTACAACACGACCGGCACCCCGGTCTCGCTGCGGGACCACTACCTGAGCGATGCCCCCGGCCAGCTCACCAAATACCGCATCGCCACCGACCTGATCGTGCCGGCCAACGGCTACGCCACCACCGGCTTCGCCGAATCCGGACTGACGGTCGCGCCCACCACCGTCGTCTACCTGACCTCACCCGACGGCACCACCGCGCTCAATGCCATCAGCGCGGCCATTCCCGCCGACGGCCGCTCGCTCGGCCGCAACCCGGCCGGGGGCACCAGCTGGTTTCTGTTCGCCCTGCCGACGCCCGGCGCCGCCAACGGGTCGAGTGCCGCCGCCCGCTTTTCCCTGCGGCTCAGTGAAGCGCATTTCAATGCGGCCGGTCAGGTCGACTGGGTCGAGCTGGAAAACACCGATGAGACCGCCGCGACCACGGACGGATTGTTTCTCGCGTCGCGCCTGGATTTTTCCGACAAAGTGCCGTTGAGCGGACCGGTGCCGGGCCGCGGGTTCGCCAGCTGGGAAACCGCCTTTGCTGCCGATGCGGACGGGGAACTGACGCTCTGGCTGCTGGATGCCGGCGGTCATGTGCGTGGCGCGGCCGAGCTGAAACGGGTGGCCGGGCGCGACTCGCTGCAGGCGGTCTGGCCGCCGGTGGTGGCGGTCAAGCCGAGCTGGGAAAATGTCCCGGAGCGCCCGTGGTGGAATGCCGCGCCGGCCGACACCCGCGACGCGCCCAACGCGCCGCCGCTGCCGACCGGCATCGTCATCAGTGAAATCATGCCCGATCCGCCGTCCGACCACCGGAATGGCGAATTCATCGAGCTGCACAACCGCAGCCCCGATCCGGTCAGCCTCGCGGGCTGGAAATTGCGCGGCGGGGTGGAGTACGATTTCGGTCCGGAGGCCGCGGTGCCGGCCGGCGGGCACCTGCTGGTCGGCGGGGATCCGGACTTTCTGCGGTCGGTGTACTCCGGGGCCGCGGCGGTCGGTCCGTGGTCCGGACGGCTGGGCAACCGCGGGGACCTGCTGCGGCTCACCGATGCGTTCGGCAACCTGGCCGATGAGGTCGATTACGGGGTCGGCGGCGACTGGCCGGCGCTGGCCGCCGCCCAGGGAAGCTCGCTCGAACTACGGCACCCGGCGCTGGACAACAGCCGGCCGTCGGCATGGCAGGCGAGCGACGAGGCCGGCACCAGCGCCTGGCAGACGTTCACCGTGACCGGTCCGTGGTCGCAGCTCAGCACCATCGGCGGCCCCTCCGACCACAAGGAACTGCACCTCTTTCTCGTCGGCGACAGCCACATCGCGCTGCGCAACATGTCGCTGACTGCCAGCACCGCGCCCGGCACCAACCTGCTGCCGGGCGGGGGCGCCGCGGTTTCGACCAATGGCAGCGGGGCCGCCGGCTGGCTCTGCCAGGGGACCCACGCCGCCAGTCGCATCGACAATGGCGAGTTCCGTCTCATCGCCGATGGCCACGGCGACAACCGCCCGAACCGCGCCGAAATCGACGTGCCCGGCCTGACCCAGGGCCGGACGTACACCCTGACGTTTGAGGCGCGGTGGATCTCCGGCAAAAACCGCCTGATCGTCCAGACATGGGACCACAGCTTCGGAGCGTCGTTGCTGATCCCGATCCCGAATGACCTCGGCACCGCCGGCGCCGCCAACTCACGCCGGACCGAAACCCCGGGGCCTCAGGTCGATTCGGTGCTGCATTCGCCGGCCGTGCCGAAACCGACAGATCCGGTGCGGGTGACCGCCCGGGTCGCCAGCGTGCTGCCGCTGACTGCGGTCGAGGTGGTCCATCGCGCTGATGACCCGGCCAACTCCGGCCAGTGGCGCACGACCCCGATGGCCGATGACGGCACCAACGGCGATGCGACGGCGGGAGACGGCCTCTACACGGCCACCATTACCAGCCACCAGATCAACAACCGTATTGTGCAATTCTACGTGCGCGCCACCGCCGAAGGCGGGGCCACCGGCGTCGCCCCGCGCGGCGGCGAGGCGCTGCCCGCCCTGTGGATCGTCGACGGCCGTTCCCTCGACAGCCGTCTGCGGCGCCAGCGGTTCGTGGTCTCCGAATACGACCGGGGCATCTTCAATACCGGCGGCGACCCGCCGAGCGCGAAATACGGATACCGCTACCCGCGCCTCTCCAATCACTATGTGAATGCCACGTTCATTCACAACGAAACCGACGTGTACTACAATGCGGAAATCCGCAAGAGCGGCAGCCCGTGGACCCGCAGCGGCGGGCCCGACCTGACCCGCGGCAAATGGAAGCTGCCGCGCGACCGGTTTTTCCGCGGGCGCGAAAAAAGCACCTACGACAACGACGCCGAGGGCGGCAGCCGGCACCACAACCGCATCACCCGCTACTGGCTCCACGTCCTCGGCCACCCGGTCAACGAGAACGAATTCGTCTACCACGTGGTCAATGGCGACGGTCTGACCATCCGCGAGGACACCGAGCCGGTCGACGGTGAAATGGTGGCCCGGGTTTACCCGGACGGCGGCAACGGCCAGCTTTTCCGCAGTGACGACGAATGGTGGTTTGCCGACGACTGGAACCGCAACCAGCGCAATGCCGACTGGAGTTACAAAAATACGCTTCAGCCGCTGCGCTACCACACCGAGTGGATGGCCCGCTCGCGCGAGGCCGAATACGATTACGGGCCGCTGGTCGACTTTTTCCGCCACGTCACCAACACCCCGTCCCACAACGCCGCCACCTACCGCGAGGTGGTCAACCGGCTGCTCGAGCCGGACCTCGTCCCGATGATGGCAGCGGTGCGCGGGTACATCCAGGACTGGGACTCGCTGACGCTGGAACGCGGGAAAAACGGGTTTTTCTACCGCCGTCCGACCGACGGGAAATTCCATTTCCTGCACTGGGACAGCGACCTCGCTTTCGGCAACCCCGGTGGCTCGGTGGTCGGCGGCCTGGCCGGCTGGAACACCTATATCAGCCAGCCGTGGGTGCGGCGGACGTTTAACTACTATCTCAACGAAATGCTCCGCCTGACGACCGGCGACCGCGCCGCGCGCACGCTGGCGTGGCTGGCCGCGGAGGAAGCGGCCTCGCCGGCGTGGTCGGTCGACACGAATTTCTACCGCAACTGGTTCACCAGCCGGCAGGCCGCGATCCGTCAGGAGATCAATGCAACCGTCGGCACCGGTGGCGCCGGCAACGCGTTGAATGCCCCGCTGGCGGTGACCACGCCGAACGGCAGCACCGCAGCGGCCATGCTCAGCCTGACCGGAACCGCGCCGGCTTCGGTCTACCGCCTGGCCATCGACGGTCAGCCGGATGCCGTGGTCACGTGGACCAATCAGCGGACGTGGACCGCCTCCGGTCTGGTGCTGCGCGAAGGGCTCAATCAATTCGTTGTGCGCGCACTCGACGCTGCGGGGGCTGAGGTGGCCGCCCCGGTCACATATGCCTACACGAGGACCGGCAATGCCGCCCCGGTCATGCGCCTGACCACGCCGGGCGGATCCTGGAACGCCCCGCTCGGGCAGGCGGTCGCGCTCGACGCCGGTCAAAGCGTCGATCCGGAGGGCGGCGCGCTGTCGTGGGCATGGTCGGTGACCCCGCCCGACAGCGTGATCCTGACTACGCCGACCCCGGACTCGCGCACCGCGGTTTTCCGACGGCCGGGCCTTTATACCGTCACCGTGACCGGCACCGACCCGGCCGGGCTTTCCACCTCCGTTGCCCGGGAGGTCATGGCGGTTCGGACAGCGGATTTTGATTCGTTCGGCGCACCGCTGCTGTCACCAGCCTGGTCGCCCCAAGGCGTCGAGGTGCGCGACAGTTATTCGCCGGCCGCGTGGTATTCGCTGGAGGAGTCGCCGGGTCGGCTTCTCCTGCAGGTCGTGGAATCGGCGGCCCAGCCGCTTTCTTATGACGCCGCCACTTTTCCGGCGCTGTGGCGGCCGTTGCCGGCGACGGCGGATACCGCGCTGGCGACCGAATTCCGCTTTGAGAGCAAACGCACCGGGGCATCGTTTGCCGGGCTGGTACTGGACGCGCTGGAGAACGGCGCACCGGTGCGCTACGCCTTCGGGGTCGAGGGCGGCCTGACGTGGCGGGTCAAGCGGTCGGCCGGTGGCGTGTTCACCAATCTGCCGGGCACTACCGTGGCTTTCACCGGTACCGAGGCCCAGCTGCGGATCCGGCGCAGCGGGACCAGTCTGGTCTTTGAACGGAGGATCGACGGCGCATGGCTGCCGGTAGCCAGCCAGCCGCTGCCGGACGGCACCTCCCTGGTCCGCGGCGGGCTCTTCGCGGCCACCAGCGTGGCGGAAAATGTCCGCTTCGCCTTCGACTATGCTCTGGTGGTCGACCTTTCCGGCCGCAACAGCCAGCTCGAGTCCGTGCGGATCACCGAGGTCATGTACGCACCGATGGCCCCGGACTCCGCCGAGTGGATCGAAATCGGCAATACCGGCGAAGCCCCCGTCCCGCTGCTCGGACTGCGCTTTCCCCAGGGCACCCCGTTTGACGAACTGGTTCTGCCGGACCTGACGCTGGCCGCCGGCGCCCGCGCCGTGGTCACCTCGGACCTCGCCGCCTTCCGCGCCCGATACGGCAACGGGCCGCTGGTCGCCGCCGAATGGTCCGGCGGCGCACTCAACAATGCCGGCGAACAGGTGGTCCTGCGCGATGCCGACGGAAACCTGATCCACTCGTTCGTCTACGGTGTCACCGAGCCCTGGCCGACCGCCCCGCGCGGTACCGGGCCAAGCCTCGAAGTGATCGATACC
>JALRGF010000411.1 GCA_023253495.1 Verrucomicrobiales bacterium | reverse complement strand
CGTGGAGCGTGCCGCCGACGATCTGTTTGACCCGTCCCTCATGAAGGTCGAGGCACGGGCGGAAGCGGGCGCGGCGCAGGGGGTGGGACATTTCGTGGGTGAGGTCTCAGCCGGCCGCGGTGCCGAGCCGTTCCTGGCGGTAGGTACCGGCCTCGATGCGGGCGACCCAGGCTTCGTGGTCGAAGTACCAGTCCACGGTGCGGGCCATGCCGGTAGCGAAATTCTCGCGCGGGTGCCATCCCAGTTCGTGTTCGCTTTTCGAGCAGTTGATGGCGTAGCGGCGGTCGTGGCCCGGGCGGTCGGCGACAAACGTGATCAGTTCGGCGGGCGACCGGCGTTTTTCCGGGGGCAGTTTGGCGGTGACCAGGTTGATCAGGGTGTGGACGACCTCGAGGTTCGGTTTTTCCGAACGGCCGCCGAGGCAGTAGGTTTCGCCGGCCTGTCCCTTGAGCAGGGCGAGGAGCAGTCCGCGGCAGTGGTCTTCGACGTAGAGCCAGTCGCGCACCTGCTGGCCGTCGCCGTAGACCGGCAGGGGTTCGCCGCGGCTGATCTTGCGGATCATCAGCGGCACGAGTTTTTCCGGGAACTGGTAGGGGCCGTAGTTGTTCGAGCAGTTGGTGGTGACGACGTCCAGGCCGTAGGTGTGGTGATAGGCGCGGGCAAGGAAGTCGCTGCCGGCCTTGCTGGCGGAGTAGGCGCTGTTCGGGGCGTAGGGGGTCGATTCACTGAAGGCCGGGTCCTCCGGGCGCAGGGTGCCGAAAACTTCGTCGGTCGAAACATGGAGGAACCGGAAGCCCGGGTGCTGGCGCGCGTGGTGGCGGGCCGCCTCGAGCAGCCGGAAGGTCCCGACAAAATTCGTCTGAATGAAATCTTCCGGGGCATCGATTGAGCGGTCGACATGCGATTCCGCCGCCAGGTGCATCACGGCGTCGATCGAGTGGTCGGCGAGCAGTCCGCGGACCAGGCCGGAGTCGAGGATGTCGCCCTCGACAAAGACGTGGCGCGGGTCGCCGGCCACCGGCGCGAGATTTTCCGGATTGCCGGCGTAGGTCAGTTTGTCGAGGTTGACCACGCGGGTGATGGCCTGGCCCGTCTCCGCGGCGGCCGGGCCGAGGAGATAGTGAACCAGGTTCGATCCGATGAAGCCGGCGCCGCCGGTGACAAGGAGATTCATAAAGTAGAGAGACTTGGCAGGGCGGCCGGCGACCGCAAGCGGAGAACGCGGCCGGGAAGCCGGGAAGCCGGGAAGCCTGGAAGCCCGGAAGCCCGGAAAGGCGGGAAAGGCGGGAAAGGCGGTGAGTTTCGGGCGTGCCGGCGTGCGGGAGGCTGCGGCGCCCGCGGCTCAGGAGATTTCTTCGATGACGTCGGCGACCTGGCGTGCGGCGTCGGGCACGCCGAGGGCGCGGATGTGGGTGGAGAGGGAGTGGCGGTGCGCGGAGTCAGCGAGCAGGTCGCGGATGAGGCGGCTGACGGCGGGGCCGGTGGCCTCGGCCTGGGGCAGCAGGATGGCGGCCTCCCGCCGGGCAAAGACCTCGGCGTTGCGTGTCTGGTGGTCTTCGGCGGCGGTGGGCAGGGGGATGAGCACGGTGGGCACCCCGAAATGGGCGAGCTCGGCCAGACTGGAGGCGCCGGAGCGGGCGAGGCAGAGGTCGGCAACGGCGTAGGCCTGCTCGAGCGACCCGTGGAACGGCGCGACAAAGGCAGTGAGCGTCCGGCACCGGTCCACGGCGGCGCGCACCTCGGCTTCGTCCTCAACCCCGGTCAGCCAGAGCAGCTGGGTGGTGGCCGGATCGAGGTCCGGCAGGGCGGCGATGACCGCGCGATTCACACCGCGAGCGCCCTGGCTGCCTCCCATGATCAGCACCGTTTGTTTGGACGCATCAAGGCCGAACGCCCGGAGGGCGGCGGAGCGGTCGGCCGGCGCGAGCATGGCGGCGCGCAACGGCGTGCCGACGACCCGGGTCGGTTTGCCGGGAAAGTGGCGGGCGCAGTCGGCCAGGCCGAGCAGGACGAGGTCGCAGAACCGGGCGGTGAGGCGGTTGGCCTTGCCGGGAATGGCGTTGGATTCGTGGATGAAAGTGCGGGCGCGCAGGCGCCGTCCGGCCAGCGCCGGCGGCAGCGAGGTGAATCCGCCCATGCCGAGCACGGCGTCGGCCCGGAACTCGCGGAGCAGGTCACGGGTGACCCGGCAGGTGTGCCAGAATTTCCGCACAAACGACAGCACGCGCTGCGGCGACCGCCCCTGCAGGCCGATGGCCGGCACGGTGGCGAAATCGAGGTCCGGGTGGTTGCGCGCGGCGGTGGCGTCGACCGGTTTTTCCGAGATGAGGAGCAGGACGCGGTGGCCGCGGTCGCGCAGCACCTCGGCCACGGCGATGCCCGGGAAGAGGTGGCCGCCGGTGCCGCCGCAGGCGATAATGACGCGGAGAGGTTTTTTCGGACGAGTCATGCCGGAGGGAAATTACCCCGCGCGGCCGCCCTTGCCGCCTTCCGACTGCTTGCCGAGTCCCTCGTGCTCCTTCGGCAGGTACTGACGGAATGAGGACTTGTCGATCGCCTTCATGTACGCCTCCAGCGGGCTCACGGTGTTGTCGAAGAGCTTCTGGCGGATCGCCTCATCCATGAACTGCATGCCGTACTGCTTGCCCGAGGTGATGACGTCATACAGCTTCTGGGTGGCGCCTTCACGGATAATGGCGCCGACGGCCGGGGTGGAGACGAGGATTTCGTTCACGGCGACGCGTCCTTTGCCATCGGCCTTCTTCATGAGCAGCTGGGCGACCACGCCGCGGAGCGAGGCGGCGAGCATGGTGCGCACCTGACTCTGCTGGTCGGACGGGAAGACGTCGATGATGCGGTCGACCGTCTTGCGGGCGTTGTTGGTGTGCAGGGTGCCGAAGACGAGCAGGCCGGTCTCGGCGGCGGTGAGGGCGAGCGAGATGGTTTCTAGGTCGCGCATTTCGCCGACGAGCGCGATGTCGGCGTCCTGGCGCTGGGCGGCGCGCAGGCCGTCGGCGAAGGACGGGGTCTGGATCGGCACCTCGCGCTGGGTGATGATGCTCGT
>JALRGF010000390.1 GCA_023253495.1 Verrucomicrobiales bacterium | reverse complement strand
GGCCGCGAAATCAGTCTGCCGGTGCCCGCCTCCGAGACCGCTACGGCCCTGCCCGGCGACCGCGTGGTGGTCAAGGCCGGGATGAGCCGATACCGCGATGCCATGGAGGCGCGCGTGGTCCGCGTGCTCGAGCGCAGCCCGCGGCCATTTGTGGCCACTTTGCAGCAGCGCGGCCACCGCTTCGAGCTCCGGCCTGACGACCCGGCGCTGCCCGAATGCTTCGACCTCGCCGCCGGCCATGACCCGGCCACCCCGGCCGGCCACAAGGTGCTCGCCCGCGTGGAAACATGGGAAACCGGAGCCCGCCGCCCGGTCGCCCGCCTGGTCAAATCGCTCGGCCCCCCGGATACCCCGGGCCTGGCCATCCTCACCCTCGTTCACAAATACGGCCTGCCCACCGGCTTTCCCCAGGCCGTGCTCCGCGAGGTCGACGCCTTCCCCATCACCCTGCCCGCCGACGAAATCGCCCGCCGTGAAGACTGGCGCGACCGCGACGTCGTGACCATCGATCCGGATGACGCGCGCGATTTTGACGATGCCATCTGGGTCAGCGCGCTCCCGGGTGGCGGGTGGGAACTGGCCGTGCACATCGCCGATGTGAGCTACTACGTGCGGCCCGGCACCGCCCTCGACCGCGAAGCCGAGGACCGCGGCAACAGCGTGTACCTCGCTGATCGCGTCCTGCCGATGCTGCCGGAAAAACTGAGCAACGGCCTGTGCAGCCTGCAGCCGGGCGTCGACCGCCTGACCCGGGTGGCCGTGCTGCGCTTTGATGCCAAAGGCCGTCGCACCCATGCACGTTTTGCCCGCGCCGTGATCCGCAGCCGCCGCCGTTTCACCTACGAAGAAGCCTTTGCCGAAATGAAGGCGTCCGACCCGGCCCGGCGCTCGCCCCAGCTCGATCGCGCCTGGCCGCTCGCCTCGCTGCTGCGCCGCCGCCGGTTCGCCGCGGGTTCGCTCGACCTCGACTTCCCGGAAGTGCGCGCGGTGCTGGACGCCCACGGCGTGCCGGTCGGCCTGAAGACGACGCTTCATGACGAGAGCCACCAGTTGATCGAGGAATTCATGCTCGCCGCCAACGAGGCCGTGGCCAAGGCCATCAAGGACGCCCGCATGCCCGGGATCTACCGCATCCACGAAGATCCGGACGAAGCCAAACTCGAGGAATACGCCGTGCTCGCGGCCAGCAGCGGCCTGCGTCCGGGCGACCTCACCCAGCGCGCCGAACTCCAGCGGCTGCTCGCCGCCGCCAAAGGCCGGCCGGACGAACACGCCCTCAAACTCGGCCTGCTCAAAAGCCTCAAGCGTGCTGTCTACCACGCCGAACCCCGCGGCCACTACGGCCTGGCCAAAAACGACTACACCCATTTCACCAGTCCGATCCGCCGTTACGCCGACCTGCTCGTCCACCGCCTCCTCGGCACCCTCGAGGCCAAACACGGCAGCCGTGCCGACACCGCCGAACGCACCCCGTCCCAGACCCGCATGGTCGAAATCGCCGAACACCTCAGCCGCACCGAACGCACCGCCGCCGAAGCCGAACAGGAAAGCCAGCGGCTCATGCAGACGGAATACTTCGCGCGCCTCCTCCGGCTGAAAACCCCGGTCCGGTTTCCCGCCGTCATCGTCGAGGTGCGCCGCATGGGCGTCTTTATCGAACTGCGCGAATGGCCGGTCCGCGGCCTCGTCCGCGTCGAGGATTTTCCCGAAGGCGATTTTCAGTTCGAC
>JALRGF010000336.1 GCA_023253495.1 Verrucomicrobiales bacterium | reverse complement strand
CGCCCAAACCGGCGGGTCCGACCGTGGTCAAAATCGCCCTGCCGCCCCCGCCGCCGCCGCCGCCTCCGCCGCCGCCTCCGCCGCCCAAGATGCAGGAGCCGGAAATGATCAAGGAGACGGCCGCGGTCGAGGAAACGCCATCGGAGGACGCCCCCTCGGCCGAGCCGGCACCGGACATCGGCACCGACCTCACGGGCCCGGGCGGACCGGATGGATTCAACATCGGCCGGTCGAAGGCGGGAGCCGGTGGTGGCGGAGCCGGTCTGGGCGGGGCGCCGCGCAGCCGCTGGGGGTGGTATGCCGGTCAGGTGCAGAAGACGATTGCCGACGCGATGCGCCGGAATCCGAAACTGCGCCAGGCCGCGCTCAGCGCGCAGGTGCGGGTCTGGGCTGACGCCAACGGCCGGATCACCCGGGTGACGCTCGTTCGGTCGACCGGCAATCCGGATCTCGATGACACCATCACCGGCGAGGCGCTGCGGGGGGTGCAGCTGGCCGAAGGGCCGCCTCAGGGCATGCCCATGCCGATCAACCTCAAACTGACCGCCCGCCGGCCGGACTGACCCGGCGTCCCCGTTTTTCTTCCGCACGCCTGTATGCGTTTCACCCCTGTTACCGTCTTCCGCTGCGCGCTGGTCGCGGCCCTTGCCACCGTCCCGCTCAGCCTCGCGCAGGACGTTCCGCCATCGCCCGGGGTGGCGCCCCCGGCCGGGCCGGCTGATGCGGCTGGTTCCGAAGCGGACCCCGCCACCGCCGATGCTGAAGCGGCCATATCAGGGGCGCCACGGGAAGCCGAGCCGGAGGCGGCGGAGCGCGCGGCACCGGCACCACCGGCTGAGCCGGTGGACGGCGGACCATCCGGTGTCGAGGCCGATCTTTTTGATCCTCCGGATCTCGAGAAAAACCTGGCCGCGCCGCCGACGATGGTGCCGACCCAGAATGTCACGGTGAATCTGATCACTCGGCTGATGCAGCGCGGGGTGTTGACCCGCGGGGATGCGGTGGAACTCATTGAGCAGGCGGAAAGTGATGCGGAGGTCGCGCGGGCCAATGCCGAGGCCGCGCGCGCCGCCGAGTCCCTGCCATTGGCCGAGGAAAGTTACAGCGTGAGCTACATTCCTGAGTCGGTCCGTCAGCAGATGCGCGACGAGATCCGGCAGCAGGTGCTGGCGGACGTGCGCAGCGAAAAATTCCTCACGATGGACGGCCGTGACGGCTGGCCGTCGCGCATCCAGCTGTTCGGTGACCTGCGCCTGCGCTACGAT
Organism: Verrucomicrobiales bacterium; assembly: GCA_023253495.1. Classification (GTDB taxonomy): domain Bacteria; phylum Verrucomicrobiota; class Verrucomicrobiia; order Verrucomicrobiales; family V1-33; genus CAJBME01. Next base: position 2,521 of record JALRGF010000336.1, on the reverse strand, counting down.
TACCTGAGTTATCCTGAGGGCAACGACAACACCGGAGCGTTTCCCAATTTCAATGCGATCAATACCGGTGCCCCATTTGACACCGCCGGCCTGTTCTTTGCGCCGCAATACAACGTGGACCAGGACCGCCAGCGGTACCGCATCCGGTTCCGCGTCGGAGCCGACCTCGAACTCGGCGACGGCTTCACCGGCGGTTTCCGCATCGCCACCGGCGACAGCAATTCCCCGACGTCGACCAACCAGAGCATCGGCCTGGCCAGTGGTGCGCAGGGCGGCCAGTTCAGCAAATACGCGCTCTGGCTCGACCGTGCCTTCCTGAAATACGAATGGGAATCCGGGCCGACGGCGGCGCCGGCCGCCGCTTCGGCAGCGGCTGATCCGAAAGCGCCTGCCGCTCAGCCCGCTCCTGCCGCGAAGGTGTATCCGGGCGTCTACGCCTCGGTGACGGCCGGGCGCTTCGACAGCCCGTTTCAGTCGACGGAAATCCTATTTGACGAAGACCTGGGGTTCGACGGACTGGCCTTGCATGGCAAGGTGCGGTTTCACCCGGCTTTCCAGCCGTTTGTGACGATGGGAGCCTTTCCCATTTTCAATACCGACCTGAATTTTTCCTCGAACCAGCCGGCGAAATTCGACAGCACCGACAAATATCTGTATGCGGTGCAGGGCGGGACGGAGATCGCATTCGGCCGCAAGGCGAACCTGAAACTCGCGGCGGCGTATTACCATTTTGACAATGTCCAGGGGCGGCTTTCCGACCCTTATGTGCCGCTGAGCGCCTCGGATGCCGGGAATACCGATACCACCCGCCCGTCCTTCGCCCAGAAAGGCAATACCTACCGACCGCTGCGGAACATCCTGCCGGATGCCACCAACGGCTTTGGTACCACCAACCAGTGGCAGTATTTCGGACTGGCCACCGAGTTCCGCAACGTGGCCCTGACCGGGCGGCTGGATCTTGATTATTTCGAGCCGGTCCGTCTTTCGCTGATCGGCGAGTACATCCGGAACACGGCGTTTGATCATGATGAGATCGAGGCGGTGGCGGTCAACAACCGCGGGCCCTTGCCGCTGAATGATGACGGCACCCCTTCCGGCGGGATTTCTCCCTTTGAGGGAACGGACACGGCGTGGAGCCTTGGCATCAAATTCGGGCATCCCGCCCTGGAGAAGCGTGGCGCGTGGCAGGCCGGCGTCGCCTATCGTTACATTGGCTCGGATGCGGTCATCGACGGGTTCAACGACTCCGAATTCGGTGGCGGCGGGAGCAATGTCGAGGGCTTTGCCATCGGCGCCTCGGTGGCCCTGACGCCGAAAGTCTCCCTCGGTTTCCAGTGGATGAGTGCGGATGAAATCGCCGGGCCGCCGCTCCAGTCCGACCTCTTCCAGTTCGACCTCCGGGCGAAATTCTGACCGTCCCGTCTGCGACCCGCCACCCTGACATGACCCGAATCATCCCACGCCTGCGGATTCCCGTCCGCCCCGCTGCCGCGCTCGTCGCCCTGATGGCCGCCGTGACGACACTGAGCGCCCAGACGCCGGCGGCCGGCGGTGCTGAAGCCAGGCTGCGCGAACAACTGCGCGCCACCCTGGTGCAACTGCGCGCCGCCGAAGCGGAAAAGGCCAACCTGCAGGCCGGCCAGGCCACCCTGGAGGCACAGAACAAAGCGCTGGCCGCCGAACTGGAAGCGAAAAAAAAGGCACATGACACGCTGGTGGCTGAGTCCGAGGCAGCCCGGCTGCAGGCCGGCAAGGAAATCGCCGGGCTGACCGGCCGGCTGGCCGAGCGCGAGGCGGATCTGGTCAAACACCGGACAGCCTTGGAAAAATGGCGGCTCGCCCACCGACAGGTCACCGGGGTGGCCGTGAAGAAAGAAGAACAACGGGCCGCGGCGGCCCGGAAGGTCATCGAGCTGGAGCGCACCGTGGCCGACCGCGAACGGCGGAATGTCGAATTGTACAAAACGGCCGATGAGATCCTCTCGCGGTACGCCCGCTTTGGATTCGGCGATGCACTCGCGGCGCGCGAGCCGTTCACCGGCCTGACCCGCACCAAGCTCGAATCTCTGGTCCAGGAGTACAAGGACCGCCTGCTCGACAATTCCACCACCCCATGAAACACACGCCATCCCCCCGCGCGCTTGCCGCGCTCGTCATCGCTCTGGCCGCCGCCCCGGCCGCCGTCACCGCCGCGGAACCGGTTCCGGGATCGATCAAACAGCCGGAGACCGCCGACGCCGGTGTGGTCGCCCGCGTCGGCGACCTCGATGTGAACCTTGAGGAAATCAAAGGTGCTCTCGCCAACCTGGATGTGCGCGAACTGGCCGCGGTGTCGCGTGACCCGGCCCTGCTCAACCAGGTAGTGCGTTCGCTGCTGGTGCAACGGCTGCTCTACCGGGAGGCGGTGGCGAACAAGTGGGACCAGTCGGCCGAAGCCAAAGCCCGCCTTGAGCGCCTGCGCCAGTCAGCCGTCACCGAAAGCTATCTGCAGTCGGTCTCGCAGCCGCCGGCCGACTGGCCG